>SKIL01000211.1 GCA_007116425.1 Bacteriovoracaceae bacterium
GGCTGCCCTTCTAAAAAAGTGAACCAAAGCAAGGGAGGTGCTTATCTTTTATCTGACCTTAAACTACTCGAACAAATTATCCTTCCGATTCGCAAATCATTTACGGGTACACTAACTGCAAAAATCAGAACAGGTTTTCACGACACTATTCTTTTTGATGATATTATTTATCTCTTAAATGAAATTGGAGTTGAAGCGATTACAGTTCACGGAAGAACTAGAGACCAGCTCTACAAAGGCGTCGCCAACTGGGAGTATATTGCTCGTGCCGTTGAAATTTCAGATGTTCCTATTATTGGTAATGGAGATGTTTGGATTCCAGAAGATATAAAAAAACTTTTTTCATATACTCAATGCCACAGTGTCATGTGCGCTCGAGGAGCTTTAAAAACACCGTGGCTTGCACGACTTTATAAAGAAAATCACTACGACTCTCAAAGTGAAGTTGAACTACTCGAAGAAAGAAAAAATATGATCACTGATTATTACAATGTTTTAGATAAAGAGTATCGCCAGCATGGTGCATTTGAAAGCTTTCGCCTAAGTCGCTTTAAAGGACTTACTCGTTATCTTTTTGATGATTTTGAATGTGGTGAGAGCTTTCGCTCAAAACTTCTTCGGGCCCAAAAGCTGAGCGACTTTTTTTCTGAGCTTGAAAATATTGGGAGACTTTATTAGAGAGAGTAAAATTCATCGCGGCACCACAAAGTGCTCCCAAGATGGGTGTCACCCAAAAGTTTTCACTCGTAATATAAACCAAGAAGTAGCAAAAAATCACAGGGATAAAATAATTAAGCGCCATTCCAATTCGCCCTAATTTTTCAATCGCCCAATATGTTTCCATAACCAGTCGATAAAAGGCCGGTCTAAATTTTTTCTTTTTTAGACTTTCTCCATAACTCCATGACTGAGTCCATAAATAACTTACGAGAAACAAAGAAGCATTGAAGGGATCAAAGCTAAAAATATAAAAGACAAAAATAAAAATCGCGACGGAAAAAATTCTCCAAGGAGTATCAGGTCTCACCCTAGAACTCCATCACGGTGAGCGAAAGTCAATCGAGGGAAATGCATCGTTGGAGGTGACTTAATCACCATATCGAAAACGTGCAAAAGATCATTCATTCCAAGCATTTCACTGCGATTAAAATCATCAGCATACTCGCTTAGATTATCCCAAAGAGGAGTATTCACTGCGCCAGGAACTAAAGTTGAAAACCGAACTCCCTCACCACTCCACTCTTCACGGCAAGATTCGATCAAGCGCTCTAGTGCAGCTTTAGAAGCACTATACGCAGAAAGATTAGAAACGCCTTTGGTTGAAACAAGGCTTGAGAGATGGATGAAATGGGTTTCTCCTTCGAGGAGAAAGTCACGAGAAGCCTTCAGAAGGTGAAAGGCCCCCAAAACATGAGTTTGCAAGTGATCCATCATTGTCTCACTGTCCATATCGTCAATGGCAATCATATCAAAAACACCAAGGCAATTAACGACAACGGACAGACCAAAAACGTCTTCATCGAGAGTATCCTTAATAATCGCAATACTCTCTTCATCGCGCATATCAATTTCTAGATTAATAAATTGAGGATCATCGATATCACAACCAGAGCGGCTAATACCAAAGACAGTAAAACCCTCATCTAGTAGGTATTGAGAAATCTCATATCCCATACCAGATGAGGCTCCAGCGACAAGGGCAAATCGCTCATCTTGACTCATGCTTAAGTCCCTTTATTTAGCAACTCCGACCGATTTCGTTTCGCGAAGGACTGTCACTTTAATAGTTCCAGGGTATGACATTTCTTCTTCGATCTTTTTAGCAATGTCGCGCGAGAGAATAACTGTTTGCTCGTCGTTTACTCGATCGTTTTCAACAAAAACTCGAACTTCACGACCACCAGAAATAGCGTAACAATTATTAACTCCATCAAAACCATTCACGATCTGCTCAATGTCTGAAAGACGAGAGACATAAGACTCCATCATGGCCTTACGAGCACCAGGTCTGGCCCCAGAGAGAGCATCGGCCGCTGCTACAAGATGGGCCAAAACGGATTCAGGTTTTTCATCATCGTGGTGAGCTCGAATCGCGTGAACAACATCTGCAGACTCTCCATATTTTTTAGCAAAGTCAGCACCGATAACCGCGTGAGAACCTTCAGCAGAGGCGTCGATCACTTTTCCAATATCGTGAAGAAGTCCAGCACGGCGTGCCTGCTTCACATTAAGTCCCAACTCAGATGCCATCGTCCCACAAATAAAAGCCGCTTCAAGCGCGTGCTGATATTGATTTTGAGTATAAGAAGTTCTGAAGTTCAGGGCCCCAACAAGTTTTAAGATTTCTGGATGGATCCCGTGAACACCAATTTCCATTTGTGCTTTTTCACCCATTTCAAGCAAGTACTTATCGATTTCGGCCTTACTCTTATCGTGAAACTCTTCAATTTTTGCAGGGTGAATTCGCCCATCATCAATCAACTTCTCAATCGTACGGCGTGCAATTTCTCTTCTGACAACATTGAAAGAAGAGATCACAACCATCTCAGGAGTGTCATCGATAATCAGGTCAACTCCACAAATATGTTCAAAGGCTCGAATATTTCGCCCTTCACGACCAATCAAACGCCCTTTCACATCATCAGAAGGCAAGTCCACACTTGTGATCGTTCGATCCGCTACGTACTCGCCAGCAAACCTTTGAATCGCAGTTCCAATGACCTTCTTTGCATTTTTCTCAGCGTCTTGTTGATGCTCTTCTTCTAAGCGCTTAAGTTCGCGCGCAAAATCAACCTTGGCCTCTTCTTCCATACGGCCCATTAACTCTTGCTTTGCTTCTTCTCGAGTCATGCCGGCAATTTCACTTAAACGAGTCGCAATCTCATTTTGACGTTCTTTGTAGCGAGCGATCTCAACTTCGACTCGCCCCTTGGCCTCATCTAGGCTTTGCTCTTTTTCTTTTAATTTTTGAAGCTCTCTATCGCGCTCTTCAAGCTTTGTATCAAGACGGGCCTCTTTTGCGAGAACACCTTTTTCTTGTGACTTGATATCGTTTTCACGCTTTCTAATTTCTTTATCAAAGATCTCACGCTCTTCTTTGATAATTTCTTTTGCTTCTTTACGGGCCTTGTACTTGATGTCACTTGCATCTTTTTTGGCCTTCTCAATAATTTCATCGCCCTTGCCCTGTCGCTCCTTCAGCTCTTTTGTTGCCATTAAGTGGCGAACAAAAAAACCTGCCCCCATTCCAAGAATGAGAAAAAGCACAGAGGCCAAGATTACTGTCATATCCATTTCAATCTCCTTAAGCCTTTTTTTCTTTTTTTGTTAAGGTACTTAAAACACCTGTAAAGTCATACACACCACAGCTTGAAATAAGTACGTCTATATTAATATCGTGCTCCTCTTTAGGAACATCCTCTACAATTTGAAACTCGTAACACAAACCAATCTTTGGACCTTTAAACTGGGCCATATATCGATCATAAAAACCTTTTCCTCGGCCGATTCTTCCCCCTTTCAAATCAAAGACAACGCCTGGAACAAATAAAATGTCTGGCGTCACCTCGGGTGAATCGTGACTCGGAACTTTAATCTTTAAGTTATTAACTTCGTTCATCACCAATTGGGACTCATTAGATTTACGAAAAATCATTTCCGTATCACTGATACAATGGGGATAGGCAAACTCTTGCTTTAAATCTTTAAATGCATCAATCCAATTTGGTTCGTCTTTTAGGGGAGAGAAAACTCCAATACTTGAAAAGGCCGGCATTTCACAAAAAACAGATCGCAGCTGAGCATTAAAAGCATTGCGATAGGAAGCCAGATCCTGAACACCTAGTTCCGACCAGCGACTTTTAACAAGCTCTCGCTGCTGTCCCTTTAAATTTAGCTTTGCCTTTGTGCCCACCACAAAATTCCCTCAGCACCTGAAGAAGTGCAGATTAAGTCAATTAATTTGAATGAAGAAAAAGAATTTTAGACGCTATTATTCGGCCGAGATTTGATCAATTTCTTCGAGTACACCCTGGGTAGTGGCCTGAAAGTGATGAACACTCTCTTTAAACTCTCGGTCAATTGCTATCTTATCTGAGGCCATCCTCAAGGCAACAAGTATGGCGACTTGCCCCCGATCTAAATTTGGATTTTTTCTCTGTATCTGCTCCGCCTGATCCCGAACAAAACCTACAACTTCATCGGCCGAAACACCTACCGACTCACCCGCTTTTTGGGCAAGCCTTACTTTATATCCTAATACGTCATATTCTTTTGTTTTTTCTTCTTCCATCACAATTTAGGATAGTTCATTTATGGACTGACGTCAATTGTCGAACTCTCTTGGGCATCATCTGGTAGGGGGTCCGAAGAATTTCCAAGCAGCGCATCAAGATAAAGATTTAAATCGAACCTATTTAAATCTTCAACCGACTCTCCCACGCCAATATAAACAATGGGAACCTTTAGCTCTTGGACAATTCCCACCGCACTCCCGGCCTTAGAGGAGCCGTCACACTTGGTTAGAATGAGGCCACTTAAATCTAGGGCCTTATTAAATTCCTCAGCCTGGCGCAGCGCGTTTTGACCGGTGATCGCATCGATCACCAAGAGCACATGGTGCGGAGCGCTCGGATCTTGCTTCTGAAGCACGCGCTTCAACTTGGAGAGTTCCTCCATTAGGTTGCGCTTGGTGTGCAAACGGCCAGCGGTGTCGACGATGAGCAGGTCCTTGTTTCGTTTAA
>SKIL01000007.1 GCA_007116425.1 Bacteriovoracaceae bacterium
GCTCGCTCCTCCACTCAATTATATTTTTGGCGTGCTCTTCTCCCTCATTGTCTCTCCTCAATTCTACCTGACAATCTTATTGCTTTTCATCCTCAAGCATCTAAACAATCGATATATTCACCTCTTCTCTTTCACAAAAGGTATTAATAAATCTCTCGCGATAGCTGGAGCACTCACCTTTGCTGAGTATTTTACGCCACAGCAGTTTCCCGCCCACCTAGGACACCCATGGCTTCAACTGTCACCCTTTATCGGCATGGCCCCAGTGTTTGGTGCCTCTATATTTTCTTTCTTTTCTTACTGGATAGCCTGCTCAGGAGTTTCTTTTCTTTACACTCAAAAACGCGATTATTTTTTAATCGCCTCCTTTTCAGCTTTTATGCTGGCAAATATCGCCTTCAAGCTCGACTCCTCTCCAGATAGAAGCTCAACAATTCACTCCAATGCCATAAGGTTTGTGCAAGCAAATATTGGGAATGTCATGAAACTCAGCTCTGAGGCAGGGCATGTCACTTCTATTGCCGAAGTCGGAAATCGCTTTTACTCAATGAGTACATCACCAAGTGAATTAGGAAGACTTGATTTAATTATTTGGCCAGAAACCGCCTTTCCTCACCTCTTACATTCGGCCCAAATTAGAAGCGGTATGCATCGAATACCGAACCTTATCGAAGATATCCTAAAGCAAGCAGACGCACAGTTATTTATAGGCGGATACGATTCAAACCCTAATTCACCCTCGCCAACTTTTGAATCTGAATATAATGCTGCTTTTTTATTTGAACCTAATAAAGAAATACAGGCCGTCTACCACAAAAGAAAACTCATTCCTTTTGGTGAAGGACTTCCTTTTGGAAGATTTAATGCTTTCTTTAGTCAATACATCCAAAATATCTCTTTTTTTGCAAAGGGTGAGCAATTTAAACTTTTTCGTACTTTAAATGAGACACCTTTTATATCGGCCATATGCTACGAAATTCTTTTCCCTTCATTTATTCGTGAGTACTTTAATTCCTTAGATGAAAGGCCACACTTTATTGTCAATCTTACTAATGACTCTTGGTATGGAGATACGGCCGAACCTTTTCAGCACCTTTTTTTGGCAAAATGGAGGGCCATAGAATTTCAAACTCCAATCTTAAGAATGACAAATACTGGAATCACTTCGGTGATCTATAAAGACGGCAGTGAATCAGAAAGGATTGGGGTATTTGAGCAAGGAATTCTAGACAAAAGACTTCAAACATCTCAAGGCCCCAAGACATTGTATCAACGCTTTGGACCATTACTAACCTTTTTAGTTTGGGTATTTATGATGCTCATTAGCTATTTACACACCAATAGAAAATCCCTCTTTTAGTAAGTCGTGTAAACGAATAAAGCCAACAAACTCCTCATCAGAGACGACTGGCAGTAAGTGAATTTCTCTTTGTCTTTTTTCCATTAGCTCAAGAGCTCTATATGCACGCTCACTAGGATTAACACTTACGGGCCTTGGGTTCATGACCTCTGTAACAGGAGTTTCTAAGCCTTTCGAGTTTTCCTTGGTAAACGTTCTACGAATATCGCCTTCAACTATAATTCCCATCAAACGTCCCCGCTCGTCACATACAGCACAACCGCCAACAGGAATTTTTGTCATCTCGAGAATGACATCTCTCAAGCTTTGAGAACTATCAACCACAGGGCAATCATTTTTATCCCACATGAGATCTTGAACTCGAACTCTTAGACTTTTTCCCAATAATCCACCAGGATGGTTAACAGCAAACTTTTCTTTCGTTAGCTCCACAAGAGACTCAAAGAGAACGGCCATCGCGTCCCCCATGGCCAAAGCTAAAGTTGAACTGGTCGTCGGAGCTTGATTATTTAGACATGCTTCTTTTTCGACAGAGCAATCAAAAACAATTCCACAATCTTTTGCAATTGGTGAAGAAAGATTACCAACAAGCGCCACCCTTCTTTTATTATCCATAGGCAGGTAAGGAAAAAGCTTCACAATCTCCTCTGTCGTTCCTGACTTGCTTAAATAAACAATCGCATCGCTTGCCCTAATTCTTCCAAGGTCTCCGTGAAGTGCCTCTGTAGGATGTAAAAAGTGAGAAGGGAGACCCAGTGACGTAAATGTAGAGGCCAGTTTTTGACCAATTAACCCCGACTTTCCAACGCCACAGAAAATAAGAGAACTCCCTGAACCAATTAAGTCGTTGAAAAGATCAACCAAACGATCAATATTCTTTGAATCAAGCCGCTGGCTAGCAAGCTTGATCGCTTTGGCCTCCATCAATAAAACATCTCTCATTAAACCGTAGCGATCTATGTGGCTATCACTCATAAGTAGGCCTTTTTTAACTGCTTTCTTGTTCTCTACAGACAAGGTATTATATTAGGATAAGGATACTAAAAAATACAGGAATTGACTATGAACCGCGCTAAAATGAATGTTTTAAAAATTATATCATTCCTTCTCATTTGTTTGGGCCTTACCCTCGTTGGTTCTTGCACTTCCTACGAAAAGTTTCATCGAATGTCTGAGCAAATGGAGATTCCCTCCCGAGTCTATCCAGCAGATTACGCAAAAACTTGGCAGGCAGTTCTACAAATTATGCGACGCTATGATCTGGCAGTACAAAACCAACAAACCGGAGTTATCCGCACCCGTTGGATTGACAATACTCTTGAGCTCAATTTTGCGGACTCTTTTGGCGCTAATGACAGTGTTAGGGCCGCACGATTTAAACTAGTTATCAATGTAGTGAAAGGCTATCGAGGGTCACGAGAGGTTACAAGAGTCTCTGTTTTTAAACGTCAAATGGTTGAGCGTGACTTTCTTCAAGGGTGGCAGGTAGTTCCTAGTGACGGTATTCAGGAAGAGACAATCCTCTACCGAATTGAAAGACTGCTGGCCATCGATGATCAGCTCGAAAGAATTGAAAGAGAGCGGGCGAGAAAGCTTGAAGAGAGTTTTTAAATATTAGCGAAACTCACAGCAACTCTTTGCCAAAAACGTCTTACAATCTGTTTCTCACCCTGAGATGGGGGGTTTCGTCCTGTGATTTTCTCAAGTGAATAGTTCATTTCCCTGAAAATATCATTGTATCGATCTTGCTGAACCATCCGTAAAAGTGGTTCTTTAGCTTCATTAAACTCAAGATCTCCAATCGTTAGAATGACAGTTCGAATCAAGTCACCTCGACGATATCGACCTTCTACCTGATTATAGTTTTCTTCATCATAGAGCATCGCCCAAACATTAGGAGCATAATCCTTAAGTCGTAGATGTCGAATATTCTCAAGTGCCTGGGCCCTAACGAGCAATGATTGATCCTCCAAGAGTCGAGCATACTCCTGGCCGTACTCAGTCGCACCTAAAGCAAGCAGCGCTTTCAAACTCGCGACCTTCATAAGCCAATTTGGATGATTTAGAAACTGCTTGAGAACTGGAGCGCTTTTCTTTCCAGCAATTTGAGTGAGAAGAAAAGTTGCACTCCAACGTGAATTATCAGGAAAACGTGAATCTTTCATCACTCTAATTAGAGCACTGATAGAAGCTCCTCCATGCTGTAAAGCAAGAGACCTTGCAAGCTTCACATCATCTTCTGATTGAGCGCTTTTAAATATTTTGAGTAGTCTTCCCTCGAGTGTCGAGTTATCAAACTCCATCTTAGGAATGTCTTGGGTTGGTAACCGCGAGGACCAGGCTGTTGATAAGCTGAAACTCATTAAACTAAAGCTAATTAAAATTATCTTGCGAGACGTATGAAATCCTTTCATTTTCGTCACTCTCCCTTAAGACCTCATGTCTTAAAAAATCTTATCCTAGCATTTTCTCAAACTCACTTAAAAGCTCTTCTGCTGACTTTTGATCTTCGGCCTTTGCCTCTTTCTTTTTCTCTTCAGGAGCTGCTTGCGCTTCTTCGGCCGGTGCCTCCTCCTCTTCACTTATCGCCTCGGGCGCAGAGCTTTCTTGAATTGCCGCTGCCATTGCTGCTTCTAAATCTTCGTCATCATCATCGTCATCAGTGGCCTCTGGAGCTTCTGGTTCAGGAGCTGCTTGCGCTTCTTCAACCGGTTCAGGTTCTGGCGCTGGCTCAGGTTCAGATTCAGATTCTGGAGCTTGCTCAACAGGAGCTGCCCCTCCGGCCTGCTCTAAAGATTTTTTGAGTTGCTCATTCTCTTGTTGTAAGCGCTTGAGATTAGCAAGGTCTTCTTCAATAATCTCATATTCTTGAAGCCTTTCTTTTAGTTCATCTCTCTCTTTGGTAACCGCTTCCAGCTGAGCACTAAGATCCGAGTCTGCGCCCCCCGAAGTCTCTGAAGATTGAGCTAATGCCTTTTCTAACTGATCTCTTAAAGACGAGTTTTCTGCCCTTAGACCATCGAGTTCCTCAGAGTTATCCGTCCCGCTCTCTGCAGGTCGATTAGAGAGTTCTGAGATTTTATCATTCAACTCGTTAATGGATTGATCTCGGTCTTTTAACTGCTGTCTTAAAGCTGAAATTTCAGCATTTTTTTGTGCTATCTCTTCACCGTTCCCAGAGTCTACCGAAACACCAGAAACAGGGAGGTCAGAGGTTGACATAACTGAAGGAACGCCATCTTTTACATCTAACCCACCACCGCGAAAGAGCGAAGACTTTAAGGCCGTTGAGTTTTGAATGATTGAATCCAAATAATTTTTTACGACATCTGCTGGAATTTCGTGCGACATTTGATGAAACTTACGTCGGTTGTAA
>SKIL01000116.1 GCA_007116425.1 Bacteriovoracaceae bacterium
AGGAGCAAACCAGCATAGAGGTCTTACACCGTCTACAAAACCAAGCTCAGTTGAACAAACACCTTGGTTGACATCTGAGTCACTTACATCATCATAGTGGTCGACAGAGCATAGTGCAGCTTGAAAATATGTATCAACACGACACTGAGGCGCAGGGTGACCATTATTTGTACGGCCTACAACATTTGGATCTGGTGTATCAAACCTTAGTGGCTCGTCAATATCTCTCAAAGCACCAAAAAGGTTACCAAGACTTAGACCTGCCATTGCTGAACGCTCACACATAGCGATATCTGCTGGGTGAGAGAAGTTGTCCATACATCTTTGAGTCGCGTAAGCTGGAACGTCCATATTTTTTACAAGTCTCTCGTTATCCTGATCTTCAATATACATTCTGAAACACTTCATTGTTCCAAAGTAATCAGACTGACCTTCATTAGATGCCCAAGAGTTTCCTCCCCACCAGTTTCTATTCTTTGGAAGACCGCCAAGGTGGTGTCCAAGTTCATGACATGCAACAAGTGCGAATGCATCAGGTGTTACAGTTTCGTGTCTAGCAAGCCCGCCAAACATCATAACTCGCCAAGAGTTTCCAATTTGTTGAGCGTAAGCATTAACTGTTCCGTCTTCCCAATCTCTACGCATATCGAGTCTTTTTCCCATATTGCTGATGATTGGAGCATAGATTGCTTCAATATCATCGAGAATCTCATTGAAGATCTCCTCTGTCATTCCGTTATCACTTTTGTAATCTACTCCAAGCCATAGGTCGTTTTCCTCAACGATCCCAGAGTTGCCGTGCATGTCGCAAGCTTTTGCATTTGGTGTTGATAGCCCGAACATTCCTAGGGCCAATGTAAAGAGTAAAAATCCTTTTTTCATAATCGCGTCCTCCCTGAACTCATTATAATTAGGAATTTGTTAGAAATATTATCTTTGTGTTAACATCTTTTCCCGATCCAGTTTGATTGTCCATCGCTAGATCGGTTTTATTTTGAAATGTAAGTTTTTGTTTTAATAACCGCGCTTTTTTGACTGGTACTTATGGAGAGAGAATTATGTCTAAGAATTATAAACTTATTTTTTTTGCTCCCAGGGGTTGTGCCCAAAATGTGGCCCAATCGCTTTTTAAAGCGGGAGCAGGAACGATCGGTAACTACGACCAATGTTGTTTTATGACGGAAGGTAAGGGGCAGTTTCGGCCGCTAGAAGGAAGTAACCCTCACCTTGGATCTCAAGATAAACTGGAGTTTGTTGATGAGTATAAAGTTGAAATGCTTTGTCCACATGATAGGGTAACTCCTGTTCTTTCTGCTCTTTATGCCTCACATCCTTATGAGGAGCCTGCATTTGACTTGATAGAGTTGGTGAATGTATCAAAATTTGGAGGTCAGAAATGAGTAAGCATTTGTCTCTAGATCAAAAAAAATTACTGTTAAATAAGTTAGATTCTGGATGGGAGCTTTCCTCTGATGCGAAGAGGCTTTCACGAGTGCAGCTTTTTGATGACTTTAATCGGCCTATGCTATTGGCCCAAAAAATTGCCGATTTGTCGGATGAGATGTGGCATCATCCGGAGTTGATTATTCGTTTTAAACAGCTTGTGATTACGATTTGGACGCACGATATTGACGACTTAGTTGAGAATGATTTTGTTTTTGCCTCTCGCTGTGATGAACTTATTAGAGGAGTTGAGTCTTTTTCTGGTTCAAATTAGGTTCATGGGGCATAATGAATGAGCTATGCCTTTTTTTGTCTATCTCCTTTCATTCTTATTTTGCTTCCATGCATTTGCAGGTGATATCTCGGCTGATGACGGCGATGCAGATAGAGATCCTCGGGGAGTAGGACTTTTTGAGGAGCACAGAGAGAGTTTTATGCGCTTTTTTCAGCAGCTTGATGAGCGCTTTCAACAGGATCTTACTTCTGCTTTTGAGCAACTTGAAGAGGATCGAAGAAAAATGGAAGAGATGCTAGAATCTCCAATTTTTTCTCAATTTGCACAGCACTTGGATGAAATGTTTTTAGGCCTGGAGGGCCCTGGATTGAATTATCGATGGGAGCATTCTCTGGCCAGCGACAAAGGCCATGAGAAAGATCTCTACATCCTTATTATTGAGTTAGCGCCTGAGCATATTGAAAATTTGGAGTTTACGTTGGAGTTCGATGAGCTTACTTTGAAAATTGGCCCAAGCACAGCAGGCCGCCAGACCTTGACCCAAAGTATTCCGATTCATCCAAAAGCAGACCCTCTGTCTTTACATTTTTCAGAGCAAGCGCCTTCAAAACAGAATCCACTTTTAAGGTTGAAGTTTTATCCGCGCGACTGATGTAGATCTTTTTTCTCAAGTATTTTACTAAATTGCCGATTAGTACATGCACCCCATTTTTATAAATAAAAGATGGGATCTTTTATGAGTTTTTAATAAGTTAAGAGGGCAAAAGTGAAAATTGTAAGTTATTGGGATAAAAATTATCACTTCTTTTTAAGCTTGAGTCTTTGCATTTTACTTTTCTTTGTGTTTTTTGTTTTGTTTTTTCAAGAGCTAAGGGCCTCGGATTATAGCTCAAGCTCGGTTGCTTCATCTAGAAGCCCGATTAGGGAAATATCCTTAATTATTAGTGATGAAGGGTACTATCCATCTAATATTGTTGCTTTTTCGGGCGAGAGAGTACGCTTTTTCGTGACTTCAACTACAGATCTACCGAGCTGTCTCATTGTTGAAGGGAAAGAAATATTTATTGAGGCCAAAAGAGGCAAAGTTTTTTCTGGTGAAGCGGAGTTTCGTAGTCCTGGAAAACACCGTTTTTACTGCCCAAAGGGGCAAATTAGAGGTGAGCTAACAGTTTTGGAGCATCCTCGAGTTGTCCAGGCCCGTGAACGTAGAAGAGAGTTAGCAAGTCAGCGTGAGCGAGATGATGTAAAGATCTGGCTACCAAGAGACGAATAGGAAAAGTATGTCAGTTTTTAGAGATGCCATTGATACCTTTTTGTCACCAATTAAAGATCTATTGGACGATGATGCTATTACCGAAATTATGATTAATGGGAAAGATGAAATTTTTGTTGAAAGAAAGGGGCTGGTTTATAAAACAGGGAATGCCTTCTCTTCTGAAGAGGCCTTAATTGCGGCCATGCGTTCAATCGCTCAAAGTGTCGGGAGAACAATTGATGAGGAAAACCCTCGTCTCGATGCTAGACTACCCGACGGTTCTCGTATTCACGTTGTATTACCTCCTATGGCCAAAAATGGTACAACCGTGGCCATTCGAAAGTTTTCAAAAGAAGACCTCACTCTAACTGATCTCATTAACTTTGGTTCTCTTTCAAAAGTAGGTGCTAGGTTTTTAGATATTTGCGTTCATTTAGGAAAAAATATTGTTGTTTCAGGTGGAACGGGCTCCGGGAAGACGACAATGCTCAATGTTTTAGGCTCACGTATTCCTGATACTCAGAGACTAATTATTATTGAGGACGCTGCCGAACTACAAGTTGCGTCTGAACATGTGGTCAATTTTGAAACCCGTAAACCAGATCCCAATGCCGGTATCAGTGAGGTAACGATTAGAGATCTTGTTATTTCTGCGATGAGGTTGAGACCAGATCGTATTATTGTTGGAGAGGTTCGTGGACCAGAGGCCTTAGATTTGATTCAGGTTATGAATACAGGGCATGATGGTTCAATGGGGACAGTTCATGCTAATAATCCTGTTGATGCGTGTACTCGTCTCGAAACTCTTTGTCTTATGGGAGATACAAAGATTCCACCAGACGCTGTTAGGAAAATGGTGGCCTCCGCCATGCAAATTATCGTTCAGTGTTCGAGATATCACGATGGGGGAAGAAGAACATCACATATTAGTGAAATTTTAGGTGTCGATAAGAATGGTAATTATATCTGTAAAGATATTTTTCGCTGGGTTCAAACCGGTCGAGATCCAGAAACAGGGAAATACATTGGGGAGATGGTTCCTTGTAATTATGTGCCTAGCTTTTTTCATGACATCATTGTGAACAAACTACCATTTCCTAAGAATCAATTCCTTGCCCCTGAATGGTATAGAAAAATTCTCTCCGGTCAGGGGGGGATCAAAGATGCGGCCTAATTATGGTGACGGGATAGGGTAGATTGAATGAATCCGATCTATCTCATCGAGTACTTCCTCTGAAAGTTCTATATCCACTGAGTTAATATTTTCATTCAACTGATCTAAGTTTGTAGCTCCTATTATGTTTGAGGGACAAAAGCTTTGTTGATTGACAAAGGCCAGAGCAAGTTGGGCCGGTGTGATAGAGATCTTTTGAGCTAAATCTACGTACATTTGAGTTGCTCTTTGTGCGTTAGGTGAACTGTAGCGTTGGTATTGATTGAATAGGCTCAACCTTGAGTTTTTAGGAAATTGACCGTTGAGATATTTTCCTGAGAGAGTTCCAAATCCTAGAGGAGAGTAGGCGAGAAGTCCGACTTCTTCTCTGAGTGAAACCTCCGATAGGCCTAATTCAAAACTGCGATTGAGTAAGTTGTATGGATTTTGAATAGAGATAATTTTGGGAAGATCAGGGTTTTTGAGAGCAAACTTTAAATAAGTCATGACCCCCCAAGGAGTTTCATTCGAAACACCTATATGTCTTATCTTTCCCCTTTTTTTAAGTTCAGATAATACTTCGAGAGTTTCTAGAATCTCTAATTCTTGTTCTCGGTGTTTTTC
>SKIL01000097.1 GCA_007116425.1 Bacteriovoracaceae bacterium
AGGATTTAATTTTAAAAAAGTTAATGGAGGCACCAATTGAATATAGTAGAAAGTCATGAAGAATGGGATAATGAGGGAGGAAATATTATAAAAAGCAATAAAAACAAAGATCTTAAGTTTATTTTAGAAACTCTTTATTTTACGGTTGTATTGCCAGAGAACAAGGGAAATGATTCTCCTTTTCTAGAAATTGAAAATAAAACTAGTATGATTTTGATAAGGCCCACTTTAAATAAAGTCGAACAACTCTGTCTTTTTTTGAAAGAATATTTAGATTCAGCTACTAAGTCTTAGGTTGTTTTCGTCATAAACTCTGAGTTCATAGAGAGGAAAAATGATGGTGGCTGAGGCGAGACTTGAACTCGCACACCCTTGCGGATAACAGATTTTGAATCTATCGTGTCTCAATACCACTCCAGGTTTCCCTGACCCTCTATCACTAGCAGTTGTAGTCTGGACTATTCCATCATCCTCAGCATTACCTGTTTGGACGGAGTGATTATATTCTCTGAACGTCCCTTTGATTTCTCTCCGGTTTCGCTGCAGATTACCCTCGTCTTTAAACGTTAGGTCTTCCCTGCAATTTATACTCTTCATTTCAGACATCTCTGGTCTGATGTTTTATCTTGGTTAAAGCAGTTGCCACCTGGGAGGTATCGATTTGTTAGGGCCGTGGCAGTGTCATTTGGCTTTAGAATTTCAGAAGCTCTTGCCGTTGAAGAGTTGGACTTTATTGGCGAAGAGGAAGTTGAAGATCTTAAAAAGCGTGGGGATTTTATTTCTCAAGTAGTTTCTAAGGGAAAAGGGTTTCTTCTTTTACAAGTTGATAAGGCCTCAAAGAAAAATATTCGAAGTGACCTCATTAAGATTTTGGGTGGGAATGTAAACAAAGAGCCAAAGTCGGGACCTTATACTGCTTTCTGCACGAATCAAGAAATAGCCGAATTTATTATTGAGCTTATAGAAAACGACGAACATCTTGGTGAGCTAAAAAAAGATCAAATATATAGAATCATCAGTGAGCTTCCTTTTGTTAGTTCAAAATTCAACTTTCATTTATATAGACCCCATGATGATCGGAGATTAAATATCACCCTTCAGCGTTTAGATTTCAGCAATGATATTACAGATGTGATTGAGACGGTGTGCACTTTACATGAGCATTCCAGCAGAGATGTTTTTAACAGATATTTTCAATGGGGACTTACTCAAAGAAGGAAGGTCAGTCGCAAGAAAGGTAGTAAGCTAAGGGTTATAAAAGCTTAGTTTTTCCCAGTTTCCCAGGTATTTAAGAAATTCGAGAAAAAAAGTTATTAAGCTGCTTTAAAAGTAAAGGTCTTGGCTTTCATGATAAAGAAGTTGGGTAGGTGCTTTTTAAGATAAAAGAGATCGTGTTGAACAAGTTTATCTGACTTGATTCTTTGACCCAGTCCTTTTGATCCCTTCTTTTTTAGATTGATGTAGCGACCAATGAAAGTCTTTGCGGAGTGATCAACTGAACCATCAGAATTGATGACATTGAGTTTGTAAAAAGATGGTGCCTCAGGCGGGACTTGAACCCGCACGCCCTAGGGGCATCGGATTTTGAATCCGACGTGTCTACCAATTTCACCACCGAGGCATCTATGAAGGGAGACTCATCTTAATTCTACTCACGAGAGGTGTCAATCACTCAGGTTGGATCTGCTCTAATGTTTCTTTTGGGGTAAACCTGAAGAACTCTTCGCCCAAATATGGCCGGGCCAAAGTGTTATCAATAATGCATGAGAATTTTAAGTAATCTATGAGGTAGTCAGGAAAACTCCAGAGGGTCTTAACAACTTTTGTTGCAGGGGCCAATGCAATCAGTGGAAGGGGCGTCGTAGGTACTCCGACTATCTTTTTTGCCTCGCGTATGGAGAGGGTTTGGTCTGGGGCTATATTGTAGACACCGGTTGGGAATTTTTTTAGGGCCTGAATTACTGTTCGCGCCATGTCAAATTCGTGAATAAATTGAAACATGGGATTAAAATCAATTGGAGTCGGTGCGTAGGGGGTGCGAAGGTATTTAGTCATCGTATTGCTAATTTGCGGTCCGATAATACTACAAGGCCTCAAAACCACAGTTTCAATTTGGCCTTGGTGTTTCCACATCCAATTGGTACAAATTTGATCCATCTCTACGACATCCCTCAACTCAGGATATTTTATACTGGCGCGAAGAGGTGCCTCCTCTGTAATGTAAACAGGATTGTCGTTGAGCGCTCCATAAACGTGATAGGTTGAAAGAATCATAACTTTTTTGATTTGGTGTTTGAGGCATAGGTCTAAAATTTTATTCGTTCCCATCACGTTGAGATCAAGGCGTTCGCTTAGGGAGGAAGAGTCGGCCTGAACGTGACTAAGTCGTCCCAGGTGAAAGACGGCATCAAATTTGTGTTCACGAAAAAGTGATTCGAACTGGCCTCGAGTGTACTTAACTTTTTTAAACTGAATCTTTTTTGCGAGTGGGTCAGTGTGTCCCTTGCTTGAGTTCAAGTCTCTCGTATCAACTCCAATAATGATGAGCTTCGGATTCTCTTTTAAAAGTAGGGAGACCGTGAGTTTTGCTAACCCGCCGGACATGCCAATAATAAGAATTTTTTTGAAGTTTTTTAATTCTGGCATATTACTAAGTCGCGGCCCAAAAGGCACGTCGGTTTTCAAGTCCATGTTTAATCATTTCTTTAATTATTTTTTCTACCTTATATACCTCCTCAGATATTTCTTTGTCGGGAGAGTCGGCAAATAAGTGGTCTTTTGGGTAGATTGGTTCCCCGATCCAGATATCAACTGGAGAAGGGAGGGGGATCAAGTTTGGTGATAAAGGAAGTGCCGGTAGCCCCAGTTTTTTTGCTAGCGAGCGAGCATGAAATACGTAGGGATAAAATTCTTCGGCACCAATGACTGAGATGGGAAGAATGGGTGTATTAGTTGCCAAGGCCATGCGATAAAACCCATGAGTGAAGGGCCTTAATTGATAAAAGTCTTTAGGAGATTTTGTTATTCCCTCAACTCCCTCTGGAAATACCAGTACAGACTCGTTTCGCTTGAGAAGGCCGATACAATTTTGCCGATCTCCTAAAACTGCTCCACCCTCTGCTGCCCATGGCCCTAAAAAAGGAATGGCCGTAAAGAAACGATCGACCATGGCCCTTAAAATTCGCGGCGGCTCCACATCAGATACAAAACAGGTGCTAATAAGCATTCCATCAATGGCTATCTGTCCCGAGTGGTTTGAAACGACGATATAGGCACTTTCTGGTTTCACATTGTGTGTGCCAAACGCCCGAACCCTGAAATAATGCTTATAAAATGGATAAATCCACTCAAGTGAGTTCTTTGCTCGATCCAGCTTGAGCCCCCAAGCATCACTTCCGGAAGGGTAGCGTTGATCTAAAGAGTCTTCAATTTTTTTCAGCTTCTGTTTGTCAGATTTTGAAAGTGTAAAGCATGCTTTAGATAAATGTTTTAAGGCCTTTAATTGCTGAATCATAGGGCAATTATAGCTGAAAAGTTCACTCTTCACAGCAATTAACTCTATTTGTATAATTTTCCTTATAAATATTGATTCACAACAAAGTGGTCAAGATGGGGATAATTTATGCGCAATGATACAACGGATTGGAAAAGTAAAGTTCAAGGTGTTTTTAAAACGTGTCAGTCTGAGATAAAAAAAACAACTGATATTGGCAAAAAGATGTTAGCTGCATCTAAAACGAATAGTCAGCTTCATGAAGCCTATGAGGAGCTTGGTCAACTGTTAGCTGAAGAAATGGATAAAAAGAAAATCGAATTTAAAGATGAGAAAGTAGAAGGCCGGGCGAGCGAACTCGTTGCGCAAATTAAGGCTTGCCATAACGATCTTGAAGTTATTGAGTCGGAAGTTCAAGAGATAAAAAAAACGAGTGACTTTAAAGAATAATAATCGAATTAAAAAAACCAATATTCCAGCTTAGAAATCCTAGCCATAAGGATGTTATTAAAAGCATGAGAAGTGAGATGATTTTTATCCACTTTGGAGTTTTTTGTTCAGCTGGTGAGGCCTTTCTTTTTCTTCTAAAGTTAAAGATAAATTCAGGTCTTATGAGAATCGCTAATGTGAAAACTAAGATTGAGATATAAAATAAAAATGATGCAATATAAATTTGAACAAGCATGGCCCACCTTACTCAATTTACGCTTTGATTTTGTTCCTTGTTTAAAAGAAAGCTGGCCATAGAAGTTTCTAAGGCCTCAATCCCATCACCATTTTCAGCTGAGACAAAGTGAATATCTTTTACCCATTTATATTCTTTAAAAATTTGTGGTTTCAGTTTTTTTAGCGCTGCCCGATCTTTTTGTTTTTTTAATTTATCCATCTTATTAAAAACCAAAGAGGTCGAAAGTGGGTAAGCGGCCAAAAAATTATGAAACTCTTTGTCTGCTTTTTGGTTCGGGTGACGAGCGTCTTGAACATTGACCATAAGGTATTTATCCGTTGCGAGTTCAAAAAAAACTCCCATGAGCTCATCCCAGGTTCTGGCCATTTCTTTTGAAACCTCTGCGTGGCCATACCCAGGCAGATCAAAAAGGTAAAAAGGTTGTTCTTGCTCATTCAAAATAAACTCAAAAATATTAACTTGGCGAGTTCGACCTGGAGTTTTTGAGACACGAGCTGTTTTATTCCCAAAAAGAGTATTAATTAAACT
>SKIL01000140.1 GCA_007116425.1 Bacteriovoracaceae bacterium
ACTAGTGTGAGTAAGCGATTCTAATAATAAAGAATCGTCTTTAAAGTAATAATTTAACAATCGACAGGGGCGTTCAATAGCAGGATGGGATCGAATAAAATGAATTAATTCATCTTTAAAGTTTTTGGAGACATCTGATTCTAGAGATTTGCCAATCAATGGCTCAGCAACCTTTAGGACATCTTGGCCAAGATAACGGCTTGGCTGCAATGAGTCAAAACCGAATGAGTGATTTTGAGTAAAGGTCGTCTTAGACATATGTCTTCCCACAATATTTGAATTTCAGTCGTTTTAGCACCATGTTATAAGGCTGACAAGAAGGTTCTTAAGTACCTGTGATTTTTACCATCCTTATCAAATAAATACTTCTCTCAAGGAGTATTTAGTCATTTGGAGCGATTTGGGGTATAACGGGAATATGAAAAATCAAGAAACTCAAGAAAATTTATTACCTCAGCTTGAAGGCCAATTTCTAGGAAAACTGAAACTAGAAGGTAAAAGTCAAAATACCTTAAAAAATTATAAAACTGACTTAGAGTGCTTTAATCAATTCGTCATGAAAGAAAAAGGCCGACTTGATATTGATGATTTTGGTTTGCCCCATATTTTAAAGTATGGTGAATATCTTCAGCATAAATACTCCTCGGATAACTCGAGAAGGAGAAGAGTCCAGGCCTTGAGAAGGTTTTTTGACTTCCTGGTTGAGAAAGAAATAGTTTCTCAAAATCCAGTAAGAAAAATTCCGACCTCGCCAAAGTTTTTAGATATTCCTCGACCAACACCATTTATCGACATTCGGACATTGTGGGAATACCAAATCCAAGAGTCGCAATCTGACGACCCAATGACTCGCGTAAAGTCGCTACGAAACCAACTGATTACATTACTCATTTTTACGGCCGGACTCAAAGTCTCAGATCTCACAAAACTTAAAGTTCACGACTTTCAACTTGATAAAGAAAAACCTAGAGTCATAATAAAACACCCTAAGAAAGATTCTTATTCCATTCCACTTCCGCCACTTTTTACATCTCTTGCAAATCTTTACCTGCAAGAGCTCTCGGCACATAAACAGCGCTCAAAACTAAACTTTGAAGAAGTTTTCTTTAATGCAAATGCTCATCGCATACTTTCTGGAGGTCTTTCGGCCAGAGGTTTTGAGCTCATTTTTGAAGAGTATAGAAAAAAACTTATGATCTCTCTGACTCCCAAGTCTTTACGGCAGTCATGTATCTTTAACTGGCTTCAAAAAAAAGTACCGGACACAACAATTCGAGAGTGGATGGGAGTTGCGCCTTCTTATGACCTTAAACTCTATAAAGACCATATGAATCAAAATTTATACCGGGAAGAGTTTTTGACAGATATCTACTATCACCACCAACACAAGAAGCGGCCTAATCAATAGCTCTCATCGACTGACTTCGCGAATCTTGTGTCATCTCTGCAGGTCTTTTCATGACTGGAAGTCCTGTATTGTGATCGTGCCCCCAACGATTAAAGCCTTGAGAGCTCTCAATTCTGTAGTGAGAAATATCCTTGTCAAGTTCATCTAACAGAGTAATAAGCTCGCGTTGAATTCTTGCCTGATCAATTTTTTTAGAAGTTAAAGCAGAAAGAGCCTCCAGCTTCTCTTGCTCAAGTCGCTCAATTTTTCGATCATACTGAGCACTCACTATGACTCTCTGTTGATCAAAAGACCATAGGAAACGATTGACTTCATTTAGTTGATTAAAAAAGTCTTCTCGCCTTCGAAGTAAGGCATGTCGATGTCTACTCGCCTCTCGAACTCTCTCCTCAAGCCTGTCAGAAGAAAAGATAAGTGCAGTTCCTCGCCGAAAGTAATCATCTTCTCTGCGAGGCCAACATGGTCTCAAGTCTCTCACAAAGATAATCAAGTAGTCTGGCTCTACATCGCGGACTTGTGCCTGACACTCACCAAAGTTTCTTCTTTGAATCCGAAAACTTAGCGGGTCTCCAGCTCGAAAGAATTTAATATTTGGATTGTCGGAATAAATCTTTAAAATACTAGAACTCTCATCTCGATCTGAAACTCTCCCTTCAAAACTTGAGTAGTCAGCTTCAGGGTCATAAAAATTTGATCGATCAAGTTCATGTTCTTCAACAATTTGCGCTCCTTCGGGAAAACGAACGAGTTCCCTGTCACCTCTTTGATTGGGGACAAAGCGAGAGTGTGCCACTCCTAAAGAGCAAAATATAAATAAACAAAATATGGAGACTATTTTAAATCGTGACATGGATTTATTATAGCGCAAGGTTACATAAACAGCGATCACTTGAAAGAAGCGGAAAAATCTTTTCTACAAAATTGGCTTTTCCCGAAAGACTAGATAATGTTTAGAGGATCAAATTATAGAAAAAATATCAACTCGACACCTTATAACAAATAGGAGTTTACTCATGAAGTTTTTTATCGATACAGGTATTGTTGAAGAAATTGTTCAGGCCAAAGAATGGGGATTTATTGACGGAGTCACCACAAATCCTTCCCTAATTGCAAAATCCGGAAGAACTCAGGAAGAAGTTATCAGTGAAATCTGTCAAATTATTGATGGCCCTATTTCAGCTGAGGTTATAAGTACTGAGAAAGAAGGAATGATTAAGGAGGGAGCAGAGCTGGCAAAAATTAATGACAACGTGGTGATAAAACTCCCTCTAACTGAAGATGGAATTAGTGCCTGTAAATGGTTTTCAGACAACGGTATCAAAACAAATGTCACCCTTTGCTTCTCTCCACTCCAAGCACTATTGGCAGCAAAAAACGGGGCGACCTATATCTCACCATTTATCGGAAGACTCGATGATATTGGGCACGATGGAATGAGGATTATTGAAGAAATTCGACACATATACGACAACTATGGGTATCCCACAGAAATTCTTGCGGCTTCAATTAGACACTCTACTCATGTTAGAGACGCCGCCATGGTTGGAGCAGATGTATCGACAATGCCTCTAAAAGTACTCAAACAACTGTTTAAACACCCATTAACTGACTCAGGACTAGAAGCTTTTCTAAGGGATCACGCCCAGTCTCAAAACAAATAAATTTCATCGTCTCCAAGTCCCCCTTCGCAAAGTCTAGTTTTGTGAAGGGGCCTGTTGTCCTATATTTCCAAATACTTGGACCAATAGTTTGAATGCTCTCTCGAAAGAGGTCAAAAAAATTCTTATACACAAAAATACACCTTCATAAACTAGGCCAAAAAGCCGACAAGAGTATTAGGTTTTAGGGCCCAATATGCCTTTATAATAGGCATATAAGTACAAAACTAAGGGGACGCCATCAAAAAGCTTAGTACCTTACTCTTTATTTTTGTTTTTACTCTGACATCTTGTAAACAGGGAAGCTCCTCACCTAACGCTCAGGCCGGGATGCCTCCGATCCCAGAAAGTCTTGTGAGTAATGCAATTCCTATGAAATGGCCAACGTCTAAATTTGAAGGCGAATCACCAGGAATAGAAGTTGTGATCGCTCAAGAGCTTTTAATCTGGCTTGATAATGAAAATCCGACAGATTATGTGTCTGATTATGACAATATCATCGTAGACTTAATGAGAACGTGGGACGAAGAAATTCCTAGTCTTAACTTTTTTAAATATGACCTAGCCCCTGTTCCAAACAAAGATTATTCTAATCGACTGAAGTACTTTGATGAACCGATGGGAATTTATTCTTCAACCGAATGGTTTCAAGATGTAAGTCTCAATGCTTTGGCAATTGCTCAGTTTAGTGGCGACTATGTCAATCGTGGAACTTCAAATGAATATATTCTTCTTGATTTTTCGACAATTATTATCAACCAAGCATTTGATGATCTGGCCTGGGACATTAATAAAAGTGGATACCAAATTGGCTATTTTGATTTACCCTCTATAATTCTTCACGAACTAGGGCACTTTCTAGGACTTATTCATGAGACATCAGGGCAAAATGCTGTCATGAGAGCAACCATTGACACCTCTACTAAATATCGTAATCTCTACCCTGCAGACCAAAATGCAATTAGCTATATATATGGCCCTGACTTTTTAACATTGACTGCAGAAAGATCTGGCCCCATTGTCTCTGCCATAGCTCAACCAAAAGACATTGACGATACCGAATCAGACGAAGAGAATACAAGAGTAAAAGGCTTTATCGAACTTTTAAAAGATGGGACTTGTAATCATTATGTCGACGGTAAACTTGTTTATTCTCATTAGTCTTCTCATTATCATTGCCCCCGCGACTTATTATTTAAAAAAGGCCAAAGGGCTTGGCATTATTCGTTTAAATAAAGACCTCTTTGGGCCGGGAAAAAATGAGGAAACGAAGTCCTTCTTTCTTGCTGAATTCTTAATGGATTTAGGAGTTATTTACTCCATAATCTTTTTTGTTGGCCTATCCCTTTTGTGGTTCAACGCTCTTATTCATGGTCAAGTCTGAACCTGCTGGCATAACAGTATTATCAACGATTTCAGTCCCAGGTCCAAAACGACTAAAAGCTCCAATAAAACAGTTATTTCCAATTTTTACTTTTTTTACGTAAACGAAAAACTTTCCATTTTTTGCTCTTAAAAGGTGTGAAGAAATAAATATATGACTCCCAAACACAGTTCCTCCACCAACTTCAATCAAGGATCGATCGGCAATCTCGATGCCTGGAACCCATAAAACCCATGGGCCGACTTTGGC
>SKIL01000031.1 GCA_007116425.1 Bacteriovoracaceae bacterium
GAAAAGGACCTTTTTTCCAGGGGATAAGTTCTTTAGCAGTATTTAGGAAGAGGTTATATTCTTCACTATTTTTCTTAAGCTCACTCTTGTCACCAATTAAAACTTCTGGTGTATCTGGGTGAAATGTTTTTGTTTGTAACTTAAATTTTTGTATAAACTTCGCTAGCTGTTGAAGTTGTGATCTGTATATTTTTTTTTCGAGGAGTTTGTTTTGATGGTCTGTTAATTCCGTCAATTGTGTTTTTTGGTTGGCATTAAGAAGACTGCCTTGAATCGAGAGCTGATTAATTAATCTTTCGGTGCTTTTCTTTCCGATATCTTTGAGATGATCAATTTCTGTTTTTATTTCATTCATGTTTTGTTTTATTTTATTCCAATATAACAGGCAAAATTATACCACCTGAAAATCATTTCGACGTCCTGGAAGCCCGCCTCTCTTAGCATTGCTATTTGTCTTTGAGATGATACGGGAACAAGAACATCTTCAAGCGCTTGTCTTTTTTGTGATATTTCAAGTTCAGAATACCCATTTCTTCGTTTAAAGTCGTAGTAAAGTTCTGTGACGAGCCCCTCAATTTTCTTTGCAGGCGTTTGAACTTTTTCTGCTAAAAAGAAAATACCACCTTCATGTAGGCGACCATAGATATTTCTCAAAAGCTCATCTCTGTCTTGAAGTGGAACAAACTGTAAGGTGTAGTTCATGATAATCATGGAGGCGTTTGACCAGTACTTTGCACTTGTATTTCTAAGGTCATCACAATAGAGTTGGATTTGTTTACCTTTTTCTTCAGGAAGTATTTGAGCTATTTTTTGTTTTGATTTCTCAATCATAGCTTCAGAGTTATCAATTCCAATAAGGTCGCCAAGGTACCCACTTCTAGCAATTGTAATAAGCGTTTCCGAAGTAGAGCATCCAAGATCATAGATTGGAGCTAGAGAATCATCATGATTTTTGGGAAGTTGATACCTTTTTAAAATGTCTAATAGGATATGATGAATTTCTTGGTAAAAAGGGATTGAGCGATTCACCATATCATCAAAAACGTTTGCTACTTCATTGCCAAATTTAAATTTTGCAATTTCGTCGAGTTGACGAGAAAAGATTTGATCTTTTTTTATCTCGGACATTTTACCCTCTGGATAAATATATATGATTTTGTTGTTTATGGCATATTGAGTCAGATTTGTCTATTCAACAGATTGTGGTCTAAAAAAAGCCGATGAATCATCGGCCCAGATAGACTTAGTAGCAATTTAAGGATTGTGCTTAATACTTGATTGAGCATCCGTAAGGAGGTGTTCTCTTGATTTGTACGTCGCGTCCAGCTTTGAGATCCGCCATTGCGAGTTCTAGATAGTTTCTCGCCTTGGCAATGTCGTCACTGTTTGCACTTCGGATACTATCGATGGCCCCATTGTATCTAAGTACTCCTTCCTCATCAATGATTACAATCTGTGGGGTTGTTTTCGCATCATAAGCTCGTCCAATTGTTCCATCTGTGTCGAGTAAAACAACTCTACTTGCTTTATCTTCTTCTTGAACATTTACTTTTGTCTGCTCGGCCGTCATATAACCTTGCTTACCAACGTTCGAAGAGACAACAGTAAGCCAAACGGCATTTTCCTTATACTTTTTTTGAAGCTCTTGCATTTTTCCTACATCGTAAAACTTTCTAACAAATGGGCAGTCACGATTATACCATTCAAGAATAACTCTTTGCCCTCTGAGTTCAGAGAGTTTGTATGTTTTTCCGTCATGTCCCTCAACTGTAAAGTCTGGTGCCAGGGTATCGACCTCTGCAGAACTTAAGTTCGCAGAAAAGAAGAGTGAGATTAAGCAAAGTGTAGCGAAAGATATAAATGATTTATTGAGCTTATTCTTTTTCATATGAATTCTCCGTTAATAGTTAAATTACTTAGTATAGCTATGTATTATGAATACTATCAATCCGTTCCATAATCTGCAATAATATTCATCTACGCTTGGAATCTGCTTTATTTATGCAAGAGGTTTTCTGATATGGGCACTAAGGTTTATAGTTATAACTTAGAAAGTTTTTTATTGAAATATCAAGATTTTGCTATTCAGGCCCTATCTCGTCACCACTCTTTCGCTCTACATGATTTTTCTGGTAAGATTCATGCTATGGATTATTGTATTGAACGCTTAAGCGAATTCGAATTAGAATCTTTTGGGCGGGAAACTTTTTTTAAATACTTTACACAACTTTCTTCATCTTTCAAAAAACTCTCGAGAACACTTGAGATCTATAGAGCAGAACACCAAAGTTTTAGGGCCAAGTCAAAAACGGACCATTGGAAAAGTTTTTTTTCAAATACTGTGTTGAACCTTTTGTTTGAGGCCCACTCTGGGGATGTTGGTAAAGTTGAGGTTCGTTTGATTGATGGCAACCTAGAAGAAGATGAGTTATTGCACTACTTGTGCGCGATTTCTACGGCATTAGAGCAAATTATTCGAAAACAAATTAATTTCGAGACAATTAGTGTTGATGGAGAATTTCTCTTGGAGATTGATTGCCTAAATGGCATTGTTATTTTTGGTGATTTTTCTGGAAAGCTTATTGTGAAAAATGATAATCTTATTGAGAATTTATTTGGTGAAAAATTTGAAGTTCAAGTTAAGTCTTTGGGTAAAAAAGTCTTATCTGAATTTGAATTTTTTGATAGTAGTGTTGAAGGTTTTGAGTTTGTAAATTTGGAAGACTCGTTTTTAAGTTACTCTTTTATTCGTAGACCTTAGTTAGGGAAAATTATTATGAATATATCTGACTTGAAAAATAAAACGGTTTGGGTTTTGGAAGATGATCTTGATTGTCAGTTCATTTATAAAGATATTTTGGATTTTAGATATAAAACAGTTTATTTCTCATGTTTAGCTGATTTTTCAAATGCTCTTACTGACCAAAACAATGTTCCTGATTTAATTATTGCAGACCTTCTTTTAGGGGATGATAATTTTTTGAATTTTTTAAATGAGTCGCAAGATTCGCGACTTTTGAATCGCCCTTTTATTGTCGTTTCTTCTGTTGATGATATTGATGCCTTAAGACTTTGTTTTAAGGAAGGGGCCCTTGACTATTTAACCAAGCCTTTTAAGAAGAATGAAATACTGGTTAAGGTCGAAAATATTCTTTCGAAAAAAAATGAGGGGAAAGTTGATCTAACTTCTTCTTATGCTGTCGACTATGATGGACATCAAATCCAAAATTTAACTTTAAAGCAAAAAGAGCTATTAGATCTATTTGTCCAGTCTCCTGAGTTAATTGTCTCTAGAGAAGAAATTCTAGAAAAGGCCTGGACGGCGACGAATGTGCACCCAAAAACGATCGATGTTCATATTTATAACTTGCGGCGCAAATTGCACTCACATGGCCTGATGATCAAATCGGAGGGCAAGGGGCGATGGCGCCTCATGTCGACTTTAATTTCCTGATTTGAGGGGCGTGCGCAAAGCGTTAGTTATTACTTTCATGTGACGTTTCGTCTATTTTCAGATAGAATTCCCAGAATTGTATTTTTGCTTTTTGTATCAACAGATTCTGATTAATCTGAAATTAAGAATATTTATATTTCTAAATGCTAAATTATTGAGGTGATCATGACGGACTTAACAAAAACATTAGATGTTGCGGGTAAAGAGTTTACTTTTTTCTCGCTAGAAGAGGCCAAAAAGAAGGGGCTGAGCAATGTTGATAAATTGCCAAAAAGTTTAAAAGTTTTACTTGAAAACTTGTTGCGTTATGAAGGTGGGACGGCCGTTAATTGGGACGACGTAAAGGCATTAGATTCATGGGTCATTAATCAGAAGTCTAACCATGAAATTGCCTATCACCCAGCAAGAGTTGTTATGCAAGACTTTACTGGTGTTCCGGCTGTTGTTGATCTCGCGGCCATGAGAGATGCGATGGAGGACTTAGGTGGTGATCCAGAAAAAATCAATCCTCTTTCTCCTGTCGATCTAGTTATTGATCACTCTGTAATGGTTGATCACTTTGCTTCAAAAGATGCTTTTGAGAAAAACGTTGAAGTTGAATACGAAAGAAACTACGAGCGGTATAAATTTCTTAAGTGGGGACAACAAGCATTTAAAAACTTTCGAGTTGTTCCTCCTGGGACGGGAATTATTCACCAAGTTAACCTAGAGTACTTGGCCAAAGTTGTATGGACGAAAGAAGAAGGTGGAAAAACTTTTGCTTACCCTGACACTTGTGTTGGGACTGACTCACATACAACAATGATTAACGGACTCTCTGTTCTCGGTTGGGGAGTCGGCGGAATTGAAGCAGAAGCTGCAATGCTTGGACAACCTGTTACGATGCTTATTCCTGAAGTTGTCGGGTTTAAGGTTACAGGAAAACTACAAGAGGGAGTAACTGCCACAGATTTAGTTTTAAACGTTGTAGAGATTCTTCGTAAGCATGGTGTTGTTGGCAAGTTTGTTGAATTCTTTGGACCTGGCCTAAAAGAGCTTTCTCTTGCTGATCGAGCCACTCTTGCTAATATGGCCCCTGAGTACGGTGCTACCTGTGGATTTTTTCCAATTGATGAAAAGACTATTGAATATTTAAACTTCAGTGGACGTGATGAGCAAACAGTTCAGCTTGTAGAAGCTTATGCAAAAGAGCAAGGCCTTTGGTCATATGATAATGAAGCAGACCCTGC
>SKIL01000249.1 GCA_007116425.1 Bacteriovoracaceae bacterium
CCTCCAGGAGATGACAACGGTGGAACACCTCCAGGAGATGACAACGGTGGAACGCCTCCAGGAGATGACAACGGTGGAACGCCTCCAGGAGATGATGACAACGGTGGAACGCCTCCAGGAGATGATGATAACGGTGATACACCTCCAGGAGATGATGACGATACAGATACAGAACCAGCACCTGCTGACGATCAAGATGATAGTGAGAGAAAGCTACGTGCACGCGTAATTCCTCTTGTTTTTGGTAGCTACGATATTAAGGAAAAGGCCGTTAATTTAACGGGTGATGAAGTTCCAAATGCTAGACATTCGCTTTTTGAAAGAAACTTTAAGCGCAATGGAAGCAAAGATGAGAACCTTCTCGTTCTTGATGACTATAGAGATGGTTTCCATGTAACTCAGATCCGTGAATACGATGTCGGTCTAGGGTTGGCAGCTCAGCTTTATTTCGAAAATGCTACTGGTCTAGCACAACTAGCAACTGGTATCGTTGGTATTGCAGCGACTAAAGGTGGAAACGTTGAGTACAACCGTTTTGTACAAGACGAGTGGAGAGTTGATAACCTCAACACACTTCCAATTCCATACGAAGTTGAATCTTTGAAGTGGTACGGACCTGGTGATAATGTAACTTTTGAGTCTCGTGGTGGAGTTATGTTTATTGCTGGTGGTGGATTAGTTCCAGTTGGAGCTGGTGCGATCGTGGCCTCTGAAGGTGGATGGAGAACTTTTGTTCACAAAGTTGAAGAAGATAGAGTTTTTGTTTCACTTACGCGACTTGATCACAAGCGCTCAAGTGTTTACACAGGAACTGCTTTAGCTCGTTTAAGTGCTTCTCAAGCAGAGAGACTTGAAAGTGGCTTTGGTTTCCTTTTTGACTTCCAAGAAGGTGGACAAGAGGCCATGAGAGCTTACGAAGAGATGTTGAAAGGTGATGTAACTGCTGCACAAAAAGCTGCGAGTTCATTCCATATCAACGGAGTTCGTAAAGTTGATACTTTTGAAACGGCAGAAGTTGAAAGAAGCCGTAACGGATTTATCGGTATTCCTATCTTTGTTAACCAGAGATGGAGAACTGCAAATATTTCTGGAGAGACAACTCGATTGACTCATCAGAATAATATGACGACTGATATCCACTACGGAATCTATGTTAATGAAAACCGTGGACGCTTTTTCAATAAGCACAGAGAGATGGTTCGTTCATTCTACGCTGGACACGCTACACTAACTAATGAAGCTGGTGAAGTTGTTGGCGAAGAAGAGAAGGCCCGATTCTTATGGCGATTTGAAAATGACTGGGGAAGAACTTGGAAGCTTCATAGCGCAATTGAAGATCTTCAAAGTGATCTTGGAATTGGCGACGCATTTGATGCTGTCGTTCCGGCCGGGAGAATGGAGCAATTAGGTTTCGTTCGAGTTGAAGCGGGACTGGAATTGGATCGTACTTTTACTGAAACACTTATGAGTTCAGCTGAAAGTGGTCAAATGACTGGTCGATTGACTTCACTTGCTACGAGCTTTGTAAGCGACTACTTCAGTCGAGGAGATCAGTATAACCTTTGTGATGACAATAATACTTCTGACTCACACGACCAATTTCAATGTCAATCAAGAATGAGAAGTGAAACTACTCGTGCCTTGAGAAATATTGAAGGCCTTGCTGCGGAATTAAAAGCTGCTCAAGGAAATGAGAAAGAGTTTACTAAGGTTTACGCTCAAATCGGTCGCGAGCTTATGCGCAATAAGTTTGTGATGAAGTCTTTCATGACTTTAGATAATGAGTGTCGTCTCAATTATGAGATAAGAGTAGAAGGGCGAAGAATCAATCGCGTTTACTCTAAGGTGCCAGCGAACGTTATGTGCCGATAAGGCCTAGTTCTCATAGCGCACAAGGATTTTTCCTTGTGCGCTTTTTTTTTTACTTTTTTTAAGAAATTATTGGAATGATGCTGACTCTTCGCGACCTTCTGCCGATTGATCGAAAGACCTTTCAGATAGGCTAGGAGAAGAAAAGTACTCTGAGAGAATATAATCAAATAGGTCTTTAGTATCTTTAGGAAAATCTTCAGGTCTAATACCTTCGATATCTAATTGTTTAAGTTGTTTTACTAGTTTTTTTAATGTGCTTTCGATCTCTCTAAATTCTCGTGCATGGGGTTGTTCTGGCGTTTGTTGGATCGCCTGGTCTACGCCTTGCCCTTTCGCTAGCTTAATAAACTTTTTTATTTCTCTCACGGGACGACCCTTTAAGTGCATAAAGGCCTTTGGTTGCTCTTCAGGGCTAAGCTTTACGATTTCATTGGTTTGACTAATAGAGAGCTCTCCTTTTTTTCTTGCTTCTTTAATTTCTGGAGCTGCTTTTTCATCTCTACTAATGGCCTGGTGAATTTGTCTTGGAGATAGTCCCGTTTTATCGGAAACCATTTTAAAAAACTTTTCTGCTGGCAAGATTGTTTTCTTAGGTGTGTCCTCGTCCGAACTTTCCTCAACACTTGTCTCATTATGATCTTTCTCTTTGAAACTTTTTTCTATTTGATCAAGATCCTCAAAACTTTCATGTGGATTAAGCTCTTGATAAATTTCTTTTGCTCTTCTTAGGTGTTCTTCAATTTCTATTTTGTTTAAATCTTTTCTCACTAAGTTTTCATCAATCGAGATCAACTCTTTTTCAAGTTCACCTTTTCTGACGATGACAACTGGGGCCTCTGTGTGTCCAAGGTTTAAAAGTGCTTGATACCTACGACCTCCGGCCAAAACCGTATTATCTTCTGAGATTACTAGGGGAGCAATAAGACCAATTGTTTCAATTGATTTTTCTAATTCGGATACATCTGATCCCATCCTAAGGTAGGGATTGGATACCTTTAACTCATTTAGTTTTCTTATCTCTAAAGTGTCCATCTAGGCATTACTCCTGCTTTTATTTTTGAAGTCGAAGACAAAGGTTCTCAAAGGGGAGTCTTTTTGTCAGGTGAAAAAACTTTAATTAGTTTTAGAGGCGTAACCCATTGATTTCCAGAGGATGTAATTAATGCGTGCTCCCAAGAGAATGGAAATTGCATTAAATTGGAGCCAAAACATAAAGATAATAATGGTGCTGAACGTGCCATAAACGCGATTAAAATTCCCAAAGTGCGATAAATATTGAGAAAGCAAAATCGAAGCTCCAACACTTAACACCGTGGCAATAAGGCTTCCTATAAAAAATGAGCGCAATCTTCTTTTTTCTTTATGAGGAGGCAAATATTTATATACGGCCGCAAGACCGACTGTGAGTAAGCTAATCATACCAACAACGTTTATCGCTCTAGTCATCGCGGCCATAAATGGAAGAGTGACACCAAGAATCTCTAGGATATGAGGAATTGTGATCAGGGATAGAGAAAGGGCAAGAGCGAGGACAAAAAGAAAAGTAAAACTTATAGAATACAGATAGTTAGCGAATGGATTTTTCCTTTTTTGCAGGTAGAAGCAGAGGTTTAAGCCTCTCATGAGGCTTCTCATCGCCATATTTGCCATAGAAAGACCTATCAAGATTGATATTAATGCACCGAAAAGGGATAGAGTGCGGTTTGTGCTTAGCTTTGAAACTTGCTGACCTATAAATAACTGGACTTGATCAGGCATCAGTTGAATATAGTCTGTATCAAGCGTGGGGGCACTTTGAGCAAAAAGAAAGTACAGGCTCATTGTCGCACTTAGGGCCGGGAAGAAGCCAACAAAAGTGTAAAAGGCCATAGACGAAGAGTAGACGCTAATGCGTTCGAATTCGAGTGAGTTAATAAGAAAGCGCAGTGTTCGCAAAAGCTTAGAAGCTGGGCCGTTTATGAGCTTGTTTTTAAGGAGTTCAATAAATGGCATGTTGGGTGCCTTCCTCTCATTGGGTTTTATATGACTTATGATTGCCTAAAAGTATTGGCAATGAACTTTATATAGTTTTTATGAGATTTTAACACCTTAAGAGCTTATAAAGCCAACTAGGCAGGAATTTAGTTAGAGAGGCCTTCAGGGCCTATAATACAAAGAGATATTCTAATTCCAGACGTTAAGTGCCGTTTTAGACAGCGACTTAATAAGGGAGAGAGTGGTGGATCTATTATTTAAATATTTAAGAACTTTTGTTGTCTCATATTGCTTAGTTATGGCCTCGGTTATGCCAACATTGATGCCAGTTCAAGTCTTTGCTTCCTCTTCTGGTGATAGTGGGGTTTCTGAACGGCTAGAAGATTTTCATGACGAAATTGCTTCTTTGAATGAAACGTCTAATTCAGAGTCTTACAATGTACCGGGGCTTTCTTTGAAGGAGAGTGAGAATGTACCGGGGCTTTCTGTAAAAGAGAGCGAGGACGATAATCTTGAAACTTCAAATAGAATGTCTCGCGAAGAAATTCAGCGTCTGAGAGAAGAAGAGAGAAAAGAGACTGTTGAGGAAATTTTTGATGTTGGAGAAATTAATGAGGCCGGTGAGTATTTTAGTATAAACCATTTAACTTCTCTGATCATGGGTTTTACGGCAGCTGGAATAATTAGATCGTGTTCAAAATATACGATGGATATGTATATGGCCGGTCTTGGTGGGATTATGCATATGTATTCTGAATACAAAGCGCATAAGGCCTATGAAGAATTCAGTGATCTGAAAGAGGTAAGGTATGAGGCGCGTGCCATAA
>SKIL01000158.1 GCA_007116425.1 Bacteriovoracaceae bacterium
TATGAGAATACTCCCAAATCAATTGACACTGAGCCTTCTGGGAGTAACTCAATCTCAACTTCTTGTCCGGTTGAGTGAATTTTAACCTGAGACTCATTTACAACTCGGGTAAGTGCAAAGTGCTTCCCAAGAGGTATTTTCATTTTCTTGCGATAACTTGAGGGGTTATACAAACTTAAGCGCCTAACCTCCTGAAAGTTTAACTCTGATGGAGAGCTTCCTCGAGTTCTCCATGCAACATCAATGCCTTGAGTCTCTGGTAGCTCTAGATGTAGCAGGTCAAAAGTTTTTATAAGCTGTTCCCAAAACTCCATTCGCTTTTGAATCGGGCGCTCGACTAAGTTAGAAGTATCAACTGTAATTAATTGACCTGGACCGAGAGAAATATAGTGAATCGGAGCACCAATATTTACCTTCTCAACATTCAGTCCATTTTCTAAGAAAAATGTTTCAAGTTTCTGCTCAAACTTTTTCTCTAGCTTATACCGGTCAAGGACAACCAGGCCTCCACCCATAAAATGCTTCAAAACGTGACCAAATACTTCGTCATCAACATCCTGACCACGTATAAAAAAATAGCTCTCGCTTTGACCAAGGTCTTCATTCCATCGAAACTTTTGTCCCTGATGTAACTTAAACGACCACAAGAATCGCTTAAAAACTGTCGGTATTAAACCTGATTCTTCCCATGTCAGCCCTTCAACAGGATGACTCTTGCCTTCATAAAATTCGAAAAATGATAAGGTCTTAAACTTTGTGCTCAAATCATCCTCAAAGACAGCTCCACCTAACCGGCCTTCAACATAAGACTGATCAATCATTTCTTCCAGTTGCTTTTTTAAGACCCCTTTTTTAATTCTTGCAGGCAAAAGAGATGAGGAAGGAATATAATCCCGGCACATAATAGAAAAAAGATTTGAAGAATATTCTCTCGCTGTATCACTTGACTGAATGCGCTCAAAAACTTGGACAGGAGAAGCTCCTAGAAAGCAAAGCTTATAAGCCCCCTCCCAATTTCCCGCAAGCCCCTCTTGAGCAGCATCCTCGTATAAGTTATAAATTGTTTGTTGAAACTCACGAGCAAGGACCTTTTCTTCACTGGCCGAACTCACTTCAAAAGAGTCATTACGACTACTTTCACTCTTGGCCTTTAGAAAGCGACTAAAGGCTTGGTCAAAAGCCTTTGAATGATCCTTAAGCATACTTTCGAACTGCCCACGAGCGAGATGTCCACACTCTATTCCGTACACATCAGAGGAAATCCCTTCCTTTGTGAAATAATCTCCAAGGTGATGAACAAACTTTGTGAAACCTTGAAACACTCGAGAATCATAAAAGGAGTATAGTTTATTCAGGTGCCCCTCTGGGCCGACCGTCACACGACCCATTTTAAATTCATCCAAGCTCATTGTCCTGGCCAAAAGATGTGGTATCCCACCATTGGCCAAAAAAGGAGCTGGAGTTAAGGGTAGCAGAAATATCGTTTTACGCCCTAAACTCTCAACAACCTCAGTCAGTCGCTTTAAATTAGTTTCTGGTCGATTTTGCGCAAAATCATATCGGTCTCCAGTTTCCGAGTGAAAGGACCAGTTCAGAGGAACAATGACAGGACCTGTTTCAGGTGAGGCCTCTAATTTTGCCCGCCACAAAGAGGATGAGGTCTTCCAATAATAAAACCAGTTTTCACCGGGGAAAACTGCATCAAAATCTCTTGGAACTGGAGTTGTCAAAGACACGTCACATCCTTGTAAGACAAATAAAATCTAAGTGCCTAAAATTTTATCAAGCTTAGAACTACGCTGTAAAGCAACAATCTAGACGCGCCTCATTCAAGGCTTGTCATCTTTAAGGCCTTACTGATATAAAACGCTTTAAAATCAGTGACATTTATACTTTTAGGAATCTGCGCCCCTTAACAAGGACTTAAATATATGTGGTATTTCTCAGACGAAGAGAAACAAATCAGTGAGCTTTGTCGCGACTTTGCTCAAAATGAACTGGCCCCATCGGCCGAAAAGCACGACACAGATGAAACTTTTAATCTAGAAGCTTTCAAAAAAATGGGAGAACTCGGCGTTCTGGGAATAACTGCTGACCCAGAGTACGGTGGAGCGGGCATGGGATGCTTGGCCGCAACTTTGGTTATGGAAGAATTTGGCAAGGCCTGCGCCTCTTCAACTCTCTCCTACCTTGCCCACAGTATCCTATGTGTTAACAATATTCAGGCCAACGCTTCGAATGAACAAAAGTCTAAATATCTTCCCAAACTCATTACAGGTGAACATATCGGCTGTATGGGAATGAGTGAGCCTGAATATGGTTCAGATGCACTTGGAATCCAAACCAAGGCCGTCGATAAAGGTGATCACTATCTAATGAACGGATCAAAGATGTGGATCACAAATGCTCAATACTCAGATATTGCTTACGTCTACGCAAGAACAGGTGAAAAGAAAAAAGATATTTCTACTTTTATACTAGAGAAGTCTGAAAATCATTTTTCAACAGGCAAGCCGATTCACAAAATGGGAATGCGTGCCTCTCCTACAGGTGAGTTAATCTTTGAAAACGTAAAAGTGAGCAAAGAACATCTTGTCGGAAACGAAGGAGATTCGACATATCATATGATGAAAAATCTAGAGATTGAACGAATCACTATTGCTGGGATTTCTCTTGGGATTGCTCAGGCCTGTCTCGACCAGTCGGTCAAATATGCTAATGAAAGGTCACAATTTGGTAAGACAATTGGTGAGTACCAGATGATTCAAAAAATGCTCGCAGAAATGGCCACGGAAACGGCCATGATGAGAAACTTTCTCTACAATACGGCCTATCGCTACGACCAAGGAGACAAGGGACCAGAAGTAGCGGCTCAAGTAAAATTAGCACTTCCGAAAATGGCAACGAAAATTGCTCTCGATGCGATTCAGCTTCACGGTGGTTATGGCTATAGTCGCGAATTTCCTGTTGAGAGAATGATGCGAGATAATAAACTTAACGAAATTGGGGCCGGAACGAACGAAGTCATGATTTTAATTATTGCTAAAAATCTTCTAAAGACTGCTCAATAAACCTACGGAGAATGAGATGAATAATGAACTCCAGGCCGAAATTTGCCAACAAATTGAAAGGTATAGAAAAGATCATATTGAACCAACTTTAGAGCAAGATGATCATAGCGAAAATTTTCGGATGGAGATCTTTAGTGGTCTTGGAGAGCTAGGACTATGTGGAATGACACTTCCAGAAAAGTATGGGGGGGCAGAACTCACCTATTCTGACCTTTGCGCCACTTTAACAGAACTGGCAAAAAGCTCGGTCTCTTATGCGGTTACTCTCTCAGTTTCGACAATGGTTCAAAGTATTATTAACGAATTTGGAAACGAGTCGCAAAAAAAGAAGTTTCTCCCCTCCTTAACCAGTGGCCAAGGAATCGGAGCTTTCTGTCTAAGTGAGTCCTCATCTGGTTCTGATGCAGCAGCTTTAAAAACCACCGCAAAAAAAACTGATGGTGGTTATATCCTCAATGGTTCAAAAATGTGGATTACTTCTGGCGGTATTTCTGAAACATATATTGTTATGGCAAGAACTGGTGCAGAAGGGGCAAAAGGAATCTCTGCTTTTATAGTCCCCTCAGGTAGCGAGGGACTTAGCTTTGGTAAGAAAGAAAGCAAGATGGGTTGGAAGGTTTCACCAACTCGAGAGGTTATCCTTGAGAACTGCTTTGTAAGTGAAGAGAACCTCCTACAAAGTGAAGGTCTTGGCTTTAAAATTGCTATGGCCGCCCTCGATAAAGGTCGTATTACCATTGGTGCTATCGCTGTAGGATTAGCAAAACGGGCGCTCGACGAATCAGTCAAATACGCACTTGAACGAAAGCAGTTCAAGCAAGAAATATTTAACTTCCAAGGTCTTCAATTTATGCTTGCAGATATGGCCACCGAGATTGAGTGTTCTCGCCTTTTAGTCGATCAAGCTTCACACTATTATGACCAAGGAATTCCCAATCAAAAACTTGCATCGATGGCCAAACTAAAATCTACAGATACGGCCATGAAAGTCACAACCGATGCCGTCCAAATTCTTGGTGGAGTTGGTTACACAACGGAATATCCTGTCGAGCGGTTAATGAGAGATGCAAAAGTCTTACAGATCGTCGAAGGGACCAATCAGATACAAAGAGTTGTTATTGCGAGATGTTTAAAAAAGGAGCTTCAAGCATGAGTATTCAAGTCGACTTTTCCGGCCAAAAATTAGAGACAAAACAACAAAACAATCAAAGCCTCTTCGATGCGCTCAAGCAAATTAGTACGTGCGAGAGCAACTCTTTTTTTCATGCCTACAGTGCCGAAAAAGATCTCGACATCATTAAGGCCGCCTATCAAAAATTTTCACATAAAAAAGTTTTTGTACATATTGGAATAGGTGGAAGTTCTCTCGGGCCAGAGATGCTCATCTCGGCATTAAAGAAAAGATCTAATCAGACTGAGTTTGTTTTCCTCAATAATATTGACCCCGATGACATTGCATTTAAACTCAAACCTTTAGAAGCAAGAAATCTAGATGATCTTCTTTTTTCTTTTGTCTCTAAATCAGGATCTACAATCGAGACGATTGCTCAACTATCACTCATTTCAAACTGGTTAAAAGCA
>SKIL01000326.1 GCA_007116425.1 Bacteriovoracaceae bacterium
TTGAGCAACGAGATCTCCATCACGACCCTTCTTTGTTTTTTGTGTTTCTCAAGAATATCCTCAATTCTCCAAATAAGAGTGTTGAGGAGCTAGAAAAACGAGAGAAAAAGATTCGTGAAGCTGCAGAAGAGTCAGTTTCTCAAAATATTTCTGGTCTCAGGGCCCTTATTTATCGTTGGTCCCTTCATCATACACGTAAGGCCGTTATGAATCGTGAGAACACTCGATTTTGTCGCACTCGTGTTTATGGAATCGTTCGCGCTATGTTTTATGGAATCGGCGCCGATTTTACTCGTCGAAATTTAATCGATTGTGAAGAAGACATTTTCTATCTTTCACTCGAGGAGTTAACGGGAAGTTTAGAGGGAACCAGTACAATTCAAAACCTGAGAGCGATCATTGAATTGCGCAAAAAAGAATATGCAACCTACGAAGAGGTTGAAGAGCCGGCAGCTCGTTTTTATACTCGCGGTCCAGTTTATTGGAATAATCAGCATCATGAAAAGCAAAGTGTAGAGGTCGACACAAGTGAGCTTAAGGAAAATCAAATGAAAGGATTAGGCTGTTGTCCGGGTGTAGTTGAGGGGACCGTAAAAGTTATTCTCTCTCCGGATGATAATCTTGAACTCAATGGTGAAATTCTCGTTACTTCACGAACTGATCCTGGCTGGATTCCATTATATCCGTCAGCAAGTGGTCTTTTGGTTGAGCGCGGAGGTCTTTTAAGTCACTCTGCAATTGTCGCTAGGGAAATGGGGTTGCCGACAATTGTAAGCATTAAGGGCCTAACTAAAAAGTTAGAGTCTGGAATGCGCATCCGAATGAACGGGGAAGATGGGCTTATTGAAATTTTAGAGGAATAAAATAATTCCTTCATTTAAATCGGCCGACATAAAATAGTACTCATCGATGCCGTAGACATTCATAAGGGCGCGAACCAAAATTAAATTGGTCACATCCGTGGCAGCAAAGTCCCCGCCAACTTCGGCGTCGGTTTTTCCCGCTTGCTTTTGAATTGTTTTGATCAGCTCAGCTTTTTTTATGCTTTCTTCTGGAGAGAGTCCGAGCTGTCTTCGCAAGCTTGCCCCATGAACTCCTCCAAGCGCGCGAATCTCGGGAGCTTGATTGCGTATAAAGTGGAGTAGCTCTTGTCCGCCTTCAGTGGTGAGAAGGGTTTGCTTTATCCAGTTCACCCCTTGCTCAAAAGCTATTTCATATTCATCAGAACTAATTGGATTTGGAGAGTTTTGGTCTTCATCTCTTCCAAGCCATTCCAGCACTCGATTTTTGAAAGTGACAGATGCGATATTTGTATTAAAGAATTTAAACTCTTGCTTTTCACGATCAAACCAAGTCAGCTGTTGACTTCCTCCTCCCATATCCCATACGAGAAGCTTGCCATCTTCTGTGGGGTGATAGGTTTGAACTACTTGATAGCCGAGGATGGCCTCTTCTTCTTGCGTGATAATTCTAGCATCAAGAGCGTGTTCGTCTCTCCATCTTTGTAAAAGTTGCTCTCCATTCTTGGCCCTACGGAAGGCCTGAGTTGCCACACCTTTTCGTTTTTGGGGATTAAAGGCATTCGCAAGCTGGTTGAGCTTTCGCATTCCCTCGATGCCTTCTTCGATAATGGCATCAGAAAATCTAAGCTCGCCTCCTTGGTGCTCATTGTTTAACAGATCTTGAGCGTAACCAATGGCAAGTGATTTTTCGATATGGATCGTTTTTATTTTAGGCTTACACGGGTTTTTGTCTGCGACCATCATCTTAGTACTGCCAGAGCCGATATCAAAAGCCGCTACTGTGACAATTTCACAGGATTCGGTTTCAACTTTGTTTACACTGCAGCTAATGAGTGACAGAGCAACGAGTAAGCCTAAAATTTTCATAAGTCTTCCTTAACGATCAATACTACCCATAACTCGCTTCATAAATCCATTGAGCGCGTCTTTTTGGGCCGTACCCGATTTTATATCTTTGGCCACCTCAAGTGAGCCATACATATTTGAGATGAGTTCAGCGATCACGAGAACTTCTTCATCATTGAGACCTTTGGCCTGAGAGAGATGCTCTAAGACTTCCAGAGTCTCAATGATATAATCTTCATCGTGATTATCGATAAACTCAACTAGCGATTTAATTACTGGCAATTTCATTAATTAATTCCTCAACGTTTTCAATCTTGCTTCCAATAGTTTGGTTAACAAGCTTTCCATCAACAAAAGTGGCATAAGTTGGAAGATTGGCAACCTCAGCAAAGCCACGTGTACCAGGAAGTTTTTCGGCATCAGCATAAACGAAGTGAATATCTGAGTAGTTTTCACTTAACTTCTCAATCTTTGGTTTCATGACGCGACAAACACCACACCAGCTAGCTCCATATTGAACAAAAACCTTTTTATTCTCTGAAATGACTTCGCCTAAATTATCGTTTTCTAAGTTGTGCATAGATGACTCCTCTTTTTTATGAGTTATGAGCCATTATCTTAGTGTATTTTGGGTACGATCTCAATTTATGTTTTTAAATTGGGCGATAGGGCCAGCCTCTTAAGCATTTGAAAGTGTTCTCCAAGCGCCTTGGTATAGCTGGGAAGTTCATAATAGGGCAGTCCGTGAGCATGAGCTGTAGCTTTCACTATGGGGGAAATCTGAGGATAGAGGGTGTGAGACATATTTGGAAAGAGGTGGTGCTCTATTTGATAGTTTAGACCTCCTGCCATCCAGGTTAAGAATTTATTTTTGATACCAAAGTTTACGGTCGTCAATAATTGTAATTTTGCCCAGTCCATTTCCATTTGTCCTGTCTCTGGACATTGAGACGGAAACTGCCCGTCGGGCATGACATGGGCGAGTTGAAAAATGGCCGCCATCATAAGTGACATCGAAAAATGAAAAATAAGCAGTCCGACCAATGCATAAGGCCATGATAAGAAGTAAAAGGGCAGGACAATATAGATGAGCATATAGATAATCTTGGAGCTCCAAAATTCGATATGCTCATGCCCCCTTAGAGCGGGAATTTCCTGTCTTTCGTTCATCTTCAAGGAGAAGTATTGCCGATAGTCCTTGATAAAAACCCACTCTAAGGAAGTCATGGCGTAAATAAAAGGTGCATAAAGATGTTGCCATCGATAGCGCCAGTGCTGATTTTGATAGGGCGAAAGTCGTAGCGCCTCTCTGGTTTCAAGGTCGTCATCCCATCCTTCTATATTGGTGAACTGGTGATGAAGATAGTTGTGTTTGTATCTCCACATATAATGGGAAACACCTAGTAGAGAACAGCTAATAAAGGCAAAAAGCTGATTAACTTTTGAATTTTTTGAAAGTGCTCCGTGAATAGAGTCATGAAAGAGGTTGAACCCAAGCCATGTGTGAAAAATGCCGCTAATCGCCCACAAGAAAAGCGAGTAGGGAGTTAGCTGTGGAAAAAATAAGAAAATAAATGTGTAGCTACCTAAGGCCAAAGAAAGAATCAATAAGGCCTTTGCATAGTGAGGAACTCTATCTCTTTTTTGTAAATGTTGGGTCTCTAAGAAAGTTTTAACCTTTAAGTTTAGTTCTTTGTGAAAGTCACGATTTTTATCAAATTGGGGTTTTAGTAGCTTAGAACTTTTCATAATAGACCTGTCTTCTTTATCGTGCCGTTGCGCACACGCCCATAAAAAGGGGCATGACTTGGCGCAATTTTCTATGCTAATTAGGTGGTCTGCACTATGAAAAATAAATGGAGCAAATGACTTATTTTTAAACTTGGGGGTAAAATGTGACAAATGTCACACGCCGAAATTTAGGTCAAAAACGTCATTTAGGGCTTATTTTGTGGGCCGTTGTTATTTTATTATTCATTGATTACTCAATTGAAATTTTTTATTTTTCTTCGACGATGAAAGAGATTTTTATTGATAGTGCAATCGAGCTTCCGAGACTTTTCATCTTACTTTATGCCCTGTTTTATATTCATAAACTTTACCTTTCGGAAGGACATCGAAAGATGGCCTTGGAAAAAAGTCTCGTTTCTAGTCAAAGAGAGGCGACGATGTGGGAGCAAAAGTCGAGATATTACCTAAAAGAATTTGCTTTTTATATTGAGTCTGAATTTGATAGATGGAATTTAACTAAAAGTGAAAGAGAGGTGGCACTTCTGATTATTAGAGGAAAGTCTAGTAAAGATATTGCGGCCCTTCGCTTTACTTCTGATCGAACGATTCGCAATCAATGTCAGTCAATTTATGAAAAATCTGGATTGGCCGGTCGACACGAATTATCTGCTTACTTTTTAGAAAAAATTATACCTGACCAAGAAAGTGTAAGTGAATGAAAGATTTATAGCTCTTGTCATAAAGCGCGAGGCCTTTCATGATATTAAAACAATAAGATTTTAAATTATCTTTTCTTAGTTTCCTTATTAAAGGATCTAGAAAGTTTTTCTGTCATGAAAAAGGCCGAATCAGACATGAAGTTAGATTCGGCTTTTTTATTTTTAGCTCTTTAATTCAAAGAGCAGTTCATACTGCCTCTACGGCACTGCAAGTTGAGATCATAGTCTTCGGCGCAGCTTAGAAGCGCCTGGCCTTTGGCAACATCTTCAGACTCTGAAAGTCCAATATATGTTCTTCTAAATAAAGTGAGGCTGCAAA
>SKIL01000099.1 GCA_007116425.1 Bacteriovoracaceae bacterium
AGCTCCGGAATGACAAAAGTTTAAGTGGACTGATTCCCAACCAAGTTTTCTTTGGAGAAATCTTTCGTAGGCCTTAACAACAGATCGAAAGTCTTCACCGTTGGCATCATTTATCCATGACTCGAGAAACTGAGTTGTGCCCATGAAAACGCTCGAGTTAAAGCCCAGGCCTAAAGTGGCTATTTGAGATGCTGCGTCCAGCATGTAGTGAGTGTTTGTGCCTTCTGGTCCATTGCTTTCTACGGCAAGATATGGTCCGCAAGACTCTTGGTGCTTACTAAGATAGGCCTTTTTTTCGGCCGGAATCATCTTGTCAGCGTAATACTTATTTAATTTTTCTAAAGCATACTTTTCATCATTTTGATTAATTAAGGGGAGCTTTTTCATTTGAATCCTCGCTTTAATTAGCGGTTTAAGGCAAATCTAATCGCCTTCTCTAGGTATTGATCAAACTCTTGTCCATTTGCTTGAAGCATTTTTGGAAACATTGAAATGGGGGTCATGCCTGGAAAAGTATTGATTTCGTTGAGGTAGATTTCTCCAGACTGAGTGAGAAAAAAATCTATTCTTGAGAGATCTTTAAGCTTTAATGCCTTGAAGGCCTTAATTGCCATATTTTTCATTTTTTGTATTTGCTCTTGATTGAGGTCTTTAGCAATTGTTTCTGTTTTGGTTTTACTTTCTCCTGCATATTTTTCTTCAAACGTGTAAAATCCATTGGGTGTAATGATTTCCCCTGGAGGTGTCACATTGAGAATTCCGTCTATTTCATAGGCCGCAATTTCTAACTCTCTGGCCTTGAGTGGTTGCTCGATTAAAATATAAGGAGAGAGTGTGAATAATTCATCAAGTACGCTTTTGATTTTGTCTTTAACTTGCGAGTCACCAATTGAAGCATCATACTTCATGAGATGGCAGCCAATAGATGATCCTTGATGAGTGGCCTTAATAAAAGCACCTTTCCATTTCGTATAGACATTAAAAACCTTATTTATTGACTCTGTATCATTGGAGTAAACATATTCAAAAGGAGTGTTGGGGATGCCAAGCGAGTTAAACCATAGTTTAGTTGATACTTTATTAAAGCACGTAATACTCGCTTCCGGGCCTGGTCCAAAATATGGGAGTCTCATCATTTCAAAGAGGGCCTGGATTTCTCCTGTTTCGCCGGGAGGTCCATGTATGCACGGAATGACGTAGCTTAATTGGAAAGATTGTTTTTTATCGTGATAAAAAATTTCTCCAGACTTTCTTAATTCGCAGGTCTCTTGAGTTTCTCGATTTTTTCGAACACCATCTTTTTGAAGTTCAACAAAATGAATTTCTAGTTCATTCCACTTTTGTGAAATTTTTAGTAGGTTTTCGTGAATATAGTTAGCAGATATAATTGAGATATCGTGTTCACTGCCACCACCTCCACAGAGGAGGAGAATGTGAGTTTTTGTATGTGTTTCTTCCATGGCCTTACTCTTCATTATGCTACCTCTTTTGAAACATTATTCGTCATTCCATGACACTAAATTTTGCAAACACAAACTACTGCGACTGATTTAATCCTCTAGGCCTTTAGGATGCTTTTTAGCATCAAGCTCTAAAAACATTTCTTGTACTTCTGCTTCAGTTAGAGTTTTTGTCGCCTTTTGACCATAGGCACGCAAGTTTACACTAGAGGCCTCTATTTCACGATCTCCGATAACCATCATAAATGGTACTTTTGATTTTTGAATTTGCCGTGTTTTATAACCCATAGACTCGTTACGATCGTCAACTTTTACTCGGAGTCCGAGATTGTTAAAGTGTTTCGAAAGCTTTTGTGCATGTTCGAGGTGATGTTCGTTATTAACGGGAACGATCACTGCTTGGACAGGGGCTAACCAAAATGGAAATGCTCCGGCAACGTGCTCAAGGTAGACACCGAAGAAGCGCTCAAAAGAACCAAGAAGTGCTCGGTGAATAACTACGGGGCGCTCTTCTTCTCCATGAGCATTTGTAAACTTAAGTCCAAAGCGCTCTGGGAGTTGAAAATCTAATTGGATTGTTCCAAGTTGGTGATAGCGACCAATGGCATCTGATATATCGATATCAATTTTTGGGCCATAAAATGCTCCATCACCTTCTTTGATATTGTACTCGTGGCCCGATTCATCGAGTGCTTTTTTCAATGCATCTTCTGCAAGATCCCAAGTGGCGTCGTCACCGGCCTTTTTTTCTGGTCTTGTTGAAAGATTAACTTTCATTTTGTCGAATCCAAAATGTTCGTAGCAAATAAAGAACATTTTCATCAGCGATGAAATCTCTTCTTGAATCTGATCAACTGGCAAGAAGATATGAGCGTCGTCTTGGCAAAAAGTTCTCACTCTTGTGAGGCCTGAAATCGCGCCGGCCTTTTCGTAGCGGTGAAGACGTCCAAAATCAGCATATCTTAAGGGTAGGTCACGGTAACTATATTTGTAGTGAGCGAACATAAGCATATGGCAAGGGCAGTTCATAGGTTTTACCGCATACTCTCGCTCATCGATGCGTGAGAAATACATATTCTCTTTGTAGTGTTCGTAGTGACCGCTTGTGTGCCAAAGATCAGAGTCGAGAACTTGAGGTGTGATAACCTCCTTGTAATCAAACTTTCGATAGAGCCTACGCACAAACTCAACGAGTTCATTATAAACAAAGGCACCTTTTGGCATAAAAAAGGGTGAGGCCGGAGCAACTGGATCGAAGTGAAAAAGCTCGAGTTCCTTTCCTAGTTTTCGATGGTCCCGCTTTTTTGCCTCTTCCAGAAAAGTGAGGTGGGACTTAAGTTCTTTGCGATCGTTAAATGAAACAGCGTAAATTCGCTGAAGCATTTTATTTTTTTCATCCCCGCGCCAATAGGCCCCGGCCGTGCTTAGCAATTTAAAGTGGGGTGAAAGTTGACCCGTTCTGTGCACATGTGGACCACGACAAAGGTCAATAAATTCACCTTGTTTATAGCAAGAGATGGTTTCATCTTCGGGGATATCTTTGATAAGTTCAACTTTAAGTGCTTGTTTTTCCTTGTCAAAAAAACTGATGGCCTCGTTTCTCTTCATGACCACCGGTTCAATAGGAAGATCTTCCTTAATAAGTGCCTTCATGGCCTCTTCAATTTTTCCCAAGTCTTCTTCGCTAAAGCGGTGGTCGATGTCCACATCATAATAAAAACCGTGCTCGATAACTGGTCCGACTCCAAACTGAGGATTTTTCTCGGGCCATAGTCGGCTAATGGCCTGGGCCATTAGGTGTGCCGAAGAGTGACGAATAGTATCTATATCAAATTTTGCCATGTTATGAGCTCCATGGTGGGCAAACTGCTTGGTTATGGGATAAATAATCGCTCCACAATATCAATCTGAATAGGGGAAATCAACGACTTGGGCTATCTTTTTTACGCAGTTTTATGGTTTTTTGACCTCTCGCGAGAAAACATGGTATGTCATTAAGTATGGGGAAAGGTTTGAGCTCATTTTCAAGGAGCGCCAAATTGGTATTTTTACAGTTATATTTGGCCAAGCGAAAATGACCGTTTCACACTGAGGGGACTATGAATCAAGATCTTACATCTCAATCACATGAAAATCGTAACAGTCATTCACTGGAAAGTTCTGGGGCTTGGACAGATAGTCCTCATCCGGTTTTAGGGTATTTGCGCAAGCAATCTTATCGCCCTGAGTTTGTTGATCTCCACCGGTTTTTTGATGAGCTTGATTCTGAAGGGAGTGCGGCCCTGGCTTTGGGCAAGGCACATTACCAATTAGGTAAATTATATTATGACAAATCAGATTTAGAGTCTGCTGAAGAAAACTTCCTCCTGGCATTTGAACGAGCGAAGAAACCGAGGGATGTTTATTCTATATTTAAGATCTTAGGTTTTTTAATTCGTATTGCTTCTGAAAGACTTGAAAGTGAAAAGGCACAAGCCTATATTTCAGAAGCAGAAAAACTTGCTGAAGAGCTCCCCTCAATGCTCGGTAGCTTGTCTGCGGAGTATTTTTACAATACTGGAATTGTTAAAAATTATAGTGGGGACTTTGAGGCGGCAAAGGCACAGTTTGAATTTGCTTATACTAAGGCCAAAGAAGAAAACGAGCCTGAACTTTTAGCAAAAACGCTTTTGGCCTTGGCCACAAACGCCTACAATCGAAAAGACTTTGATAGCTCCTTGGACTATTTAGACCAGCTTGGGCAGCTCTTGAGAATTATTGATAAGCACTACCTCATGGGAGCAATGTTTCTTTTCTCCGCTAAAATTTACCTAGAGCTTAATTTGCATGACAATGCTCTTAAATATTTTAAACAGGCCAATGAAACTCTTCAGGACAAAAAGTGCTGGAATCTTTACGGGTATATCCTGTTAGGGAAGGGAACTGTCTATAAGCGAATGGGTCATTACGAGAAGGCCCTGACTTTCTATAATCTTGCATTAGAGTCGATTGACAACCGTACCTTTAAGCGTCTGACACAATTATTAAGGCACGAAATTGACGATGTTAATGATTCGAGTGTCGATATATATCTGGATCGTACAAATCGAAAGGTAAAAGAGAAAAATCTTGGGACAATTGATTTTAAACATCGCTTTGTTCTGCTTGAAATTCTTTTCCTGTTGGCCA
>SKIL01000260.1 GCA_007116425.1 Bacteriovoracaceae bacterium
GTACGTCAGGGCATTTTTGCAAATATAATTACGATTTTCTTAATTACAGTTGGTCTATATTCTCTTTTTACTATTAGAAAAGAAGTCTTTCCGAACGTTAATTATGACATTGTTACTGTTAACACAATTTTTCCAGGTGCATCTCCTGAAGAAGTTGAAAGGCTTGTTACTAATGTCATTGAAAGAGAGTTGCGAGAGTTAGATGGTGTAAGAGATTTAAACTCTCTTTCAAGAGAAAATCAAAGCTTTATTATAATTCAAGTCGATCCCGATGAAACTAATTCTGATAAGATCCGCCAAGATACTCAAAATATTATTGATCGAATTGATAATTTACCTGCTGATGCAGAAACACCTATAGTTGTAGAGCTGGATAGCTCGATTCAGCCAATCATTAAACTTTCTGTATCTGGCGAAATTGATGAGATTGAGCTTCGCGAAATTGCCAGACACCTTGAAAGAGAGATTGAGTTTGTAGAAGGTGTTGCTAGGGTTAGTCCACAGGGCTTGAGAGAGCTAGAGATACGAGTCGATGCAAGGCTAGTTGACTTGTCTGAGTATAGAATTTCTTTAGAGGAAATAATCACAGCATTACGAAATCAAAATATTTCAATACCAGGTGGTCAGGTTGATACCTCTAGAGAGTTTGCTAAGAATCCTGAGAGGATTATTCGAACTATTGGTGAGTTTCAGACAATTGAGGATGTTAAGAATACAGTTATCCGTTCTAATGAATTGGGAGAGCCCATCTTTATTGGCGACGTCGCCGATGTCTTTTTCGACTTAGAGCGCCCTAGAGACCTATTTCGTACAAATGGTGAACCTGCCATAAACCTTACAATAATGAAAAAAGAAAAGGCCGATGCTGTTGATATGGTTGACCGAGTACGTGAGTATGTATCAGGCCTTAGTGGTGATATTCGTGAAGGAGTTCATTTAAAGTTTATTGATGATAGTTCTGAGTTTATTAAGCGACGCCTTGGAGTATTGTCGAACAATCTCTTAGTGGGGTTAATCTTAATTGTATTTTTCTTATCTCTTATCTTGCCATGGAGAGTTGCTGTCGTTACGGCCATATGTATTCCTATTTCTTTCTTAGGTACACTTTTATATTTTGATATTGCAAACATTAGTTTGAATTTATTATCGATGTTAGGTCTCATTATTGTTGCTGGTATGTTGGTTGATGGTGCTATTGTAGTGACAGATAATACTGTTCGCTTTTTAGAAGATGGTGAAGGCCCTCAAGATGCTGCTATTAAGGGCACTCATCAGGTCTGGGCGCCTATTACTGCTTCATTATTGACTACTATTTTTGCTTTTTTTCCTATGATGTTTATGTCTGGGATTTTTGGAAAATTTGTTTTTCATATTCCTTTAGGGGTCATAGTCGCTCTTCTTTTAAGTATGGTGGTGTGCTTTTTTATTCTTCCTTATCATATTCAGAAATGGTACGGGCCTGTTGTTAGACGACAGCGTGCAAGTGGTCTTCCGCCTAGGAAAAGCTTATTTGACAGATTGTGGACTTCGTATATGGTTCCGTTGTACTTGGCGATTTTAAGAAAGTGCTTAAAGCTGCGATATTTAGTTATGCTTGCCACTATCTTTCTTTTTGCCGGCTCAATTTTTATGGCGACAAAGCATATGCGTTTTATTCTGTTTCCTCCCGGGATGGTTGAAGTCTTTCGCATACAAACGGAAGCACCAGTGGGTACTTCTCTCGAGAAACATCTTAGTTTCATTCGACCTCTTGAGGATGTTATTTCTCAACTTCCATCAAGTGAGCTTCGAGACTTTACTACTCATATTGGAAGAGTTGAGTCACGTCCAGGAGACCCCCAGAGTCGAATGGGGTCGCAATATGCCCAAATAAATGTTTACCTCACACCCGATAGTCGCAGAGACAGAACGGCCGCTGATATCATTGAATATTTACGTGAAAAGACACAAGAACTTCCTGGGTTTGAATCTCTCACCTTTTCTCAAATTTCGGGTGGCCCTCCAGTTGGTGCTCCTGTCTCTGTTGGAGTTAAAGGTGATAATTATGATGAAATTTTAGCAGTAGTGAAAAGAGTTGAGGACTTCTTGCATAGTTATGAAGGCGTCATTGATATAACAAATAATTACACTCTCGGAAAAGAAGAATTTAGAATATTTGTAAACTCTGCAGAAGCAGCTGCTGCTCAATTAAGTGTCGGTCAAATTGGATCGACTGTGAGAGGAGTTTATGAAGGTATTATTTCAACATCTTTAAGAACATTTGATGAAGAGATTGATGTTAGAGTCAGCTTAGAGCGAGGCCTGCGTTCTACTCATGAGAGCCTTGATAAGATTTTTGTTCCGAACAGTAGAGGTGATTTAGTTCCATTGTCTAGAGTTACTTACATTGAAAAAGGCCAAGGGATTGAGGTTTATGAACACGATAACTATAGACGTGAAGTTCGTGTTACAGCTGATGTTCTCACCGATATTGCTACTTCAAATGAAGTTATGGGAGCTATATCTCAAAATAGCGCAAGCTTTACTGAAGGTTATGAGAATATAAGCTTAAACCTAACAGGTGAGGCAAGAGATACTCAAGAAAGTTTACAGTCATTGCTAAAGGCATTTGTAATTGCCATGATGGGAATATTTTTTATTTTGATTCTTTTGTTTGGTCAGATACTGCAAACATTTATTATTCTTTTAACCATACCTCTCGGTGTTATTGCTGCGATTTGGACATTTTATTTTCATGGTCAGCCACTTAGTTTTATGGGCATGTTGGGAATTGTTGCTTTAGGTGGAGTTATTGTGAATAATTCTATTGTCTTTGTTGACTTTGTAAATCAGTCGCGACGAGAAGGGGCCGATAGATTCGAAAGCATTTTAAATGCTGGAAAAGTTAGAATTCGTCCAATTTTCTTGACAACTGTTACAACTGTCTCGGGTCTACTGCCTACGGCCTATGGTCTTGGGGGGACTGATCTCTTTATAGTTCCGATTGCTCTCGTTTTAGCATGGGGTGTTTTTGCTGGATCTATTCTGATGGCGATCATTATCCCCTCTGCATTGGGAATTGTAGATGACTTGCAGTCTCTTGGGGCAAGGTTTTTGGTCACTAAGGAATAACTTCTGATATGGCCAAAAATCCAATAGTCAATGAAATAAAAATTAAGACTAAAATACCGAAGTTTTCTCGTTTTGAGTATAGCGATTCATTGAGACCTTCTAGAAACTCCTTGTTTTTATTTATCGGCCTTTGCTTTTTTTGAGTCTTGGTTGAGAAGATATTTTCGTTGTCTTTCTCTGTGTTTAGTTTGGAAAAGGTTTGGTTCATTTTTTGTATAAGCGTATTCAGTAAACTCCCCAAATCTCCTTCGGGTAATTTGTAGAGTATTGTCTTTTTAAATATTCTGGGTATCCATACTGCAGCAATTAGGCCAATTAAAAAAGGTATGAATGTGTCTATAAGGGGTTGCTTAACTTTGATGTCAGTAATAAGAAATTGTGTTGCGTTGTGGTTCTTGGAGATTGCTGACACAATAGTGTAAATAATAGGCCCAGTCATTATTGACATAGTTACCCATAATAGTAGTGATGTGTAGCCTTTTGATTGTTGATACTTCGTCTCCAATTTATCACTTATTAAATGAGTTTTTTGAAAGTAGTTTTTATATAGTAGTTTGAAGAAGTGTATCATCAAAAAAGACGTCGTAAATGTGGTTAGAGTAATGAGTGTTTTTACCCAGGAAAGAGAGCTTTCAATTGTGTTGGTTTCATCAATAATTAGGAGTAACTGTTTAATGTAGTTTTTTGCTAAGCCCCCACTCGTAAATGGCATGCCTATGAGGGAGAGTACGCATAAAAGAGTCATTGCAATTATGACTATACTCGTGGCCGATTGATTTGCTTTACCTTTTATGAATCTTAATTTTATATGACCTACGGCCAAAAATAATGCTGATTTAGTCACACCATGATGTATGATAAAAAACAGCATTGTGATTATGAAAAATGTTTCGGGGATATTTTTCTGCAGGGCAATTCCTAGTAAACAGACAACTAATCCCATTTGTGAAACACTTGAATAGGCAAGCACTGTTTTTGGATCTTTTTGAGTAATACCGTATAAACTGGCCATTATAGACTGGCCGACTCCCCAGATTATAAGAATAATTGAGATTGTTGGGCCTGATAAGTAAGCAAAAGGAATTAGTTTTATGAGTCCGATAATTCCAGCCTTAATAATTGAGCCAGATAAAACAGCACTACATGTTGTTGGTGAGGCCGGATGAGCGAGGGGAAGCCATATGTGAAGTGGTATGAGTCCTAGCTTAATTCCAAAGCCAGCAAATATAAATGCATGACCAAGACTTAGACTTTGGGTAAGAGATCTTATTTCTTGTATAGATAAGGTTTCGTATTGATTGTGAAGCATCCATAGGCCAGGAAGCAAGAGAGACTCTCCTAAAATAACCATGAAAATATAAACTCGAGAGGCATCTATTGCGGCCTTATCTCTTTTGTGGATAATCATTCCATAAGCAGCAAAGTTCATAAGAGCAAAGGCAAAATAAAATGAGATGAGATCGTCAAAAAGAATAACGGCGATATTTCCTAACATCGACATAAACATAAA
>SKIL01000187.1 GCA_007116425.1 Bacteriovoracaceae bacterium
CATTAAAGGGATAATATAGATCCCACCAAAAACACTCATGAGAAACAAAGATAAAACTATCGGCCAAGATGCGGGTATGCTCAAAAAAAGGGGTAAATCAAAAAGGACAAAGGGATGATGTCCCCAGCTTTGAGACAAAAATCCTAAAAACAAGAGTGCTACCGATGTCATGAGTGCAGCAGGGGCGACCATGCCTAATTGGATTTTATGTTTTCCTAATCTATCGACAAATGCCGCGCCAGTTCCCATACCTAGAGTAAAAAGGGCCAGAAAAAATGTTCCAACAGACTCGTTTCCATATAATATATCTTTGGCCAAAGGAGGAATTAAAGACAAAACAGCAGCTCCTAAAAACCAAAACCACGAAACAAAAAGAATGACTCTAAAAATATCCCTTTTCTTACGAGCTTTTGAAATAAGCTTCAAAATTGGAGGGAGAATAAGAAAGTCTGGATTTATACTTGGATTCTCTCCGCCAACTGTCGGTATAAAACGAGAACACAATAACCCTAACAGAGCGAAAACAATAATGAGAAAAGACGTAAAGACCATCGCCTGAGACTGAGAAACAGCAAAGCCTCCCATCAAAGTACCTAGTAAAATAGCAACAAAGGTCGCACCACCTAAAAAGGCGTTGGCCTTAACAAGTTCCGAAGGTCTTACAAGCTGCGGAACAATTCCATACTTTAAAGGGCCAAAAAATGCCGATTGCCCGCCCATTAAAAAAAGAACAAACAAAAGAAAGCCAAAAGACTCGGTAAGAAGTCCTATAGCTGCGAGAACCATAAAAAGTAGTTCTGTCATTTTCGTATAACGTATAATATTTGACTTTTCAAAACGATCTGAAATTTGCCCTGCAAGAGCGGATAGTAAAAAGAAGGGCAAAATAAAGATACCACCAGCTAGGGCCACGACCGATTCAGGCGAAAGCCCAAAAACTGAAACACTTTGGTAAGTTATAAGCAGTACAATTGCATTCTTAAACAGGTTGTCATTAAATGCACCGAAAAATTGAGTCCAAAAATGTGCCCTAAAAAATTTATGAGAGAAAACAAACTTCAACTAACGCTCCATTTTGAGATGAACAATAGAATAGAGGATTTAAAAAAGACAGCCACGGCGCTGCGCAATAATGAGGTGACACCTGATACTCACCAGAAAGACTTGCTTCTGGTCATTCTAATGTTTAGAGTTTTATTAGTTAAAACGGAGATTAGCTTATGCATACACTTTATCATTACGTCCATTGTCCATTTTGTATTCGAGTTAGAATGGCCTTAGGCTTCCTAGGGCTCCCTTGGAAATCTGTCGTCCTCCCTTATGACGATGAACAAACTCCCATTAACCTTGCTGGAAAAAAAATGCTCCCGATAATGAGCTTCCCCGAAGATAAAAGCGGAGCTCTCACCATAAATGAAAGTTTAGACATTATAGGTAAAATTGACCCTGAAAATAAATTGATGAATGAACTATCGACTCAAGAAAGAGGGCAAAAGCTTGACTCATTTCTAAATGAGCTATCAGGCCCAATGTTTAAATTATGTATGCCTTACTTTATTTTTTCACCAGAGTTTGATGATAAGGCACGTAGTTATTTTAGATCTAAAAAAGAGGCCAAGCGTGGGCCATTTCACCTCTTAGTTCAAGAAAGAAAAAAGTTTGAAACTGAGGTCCATGAATTGCTAAGTCAATTAGAAAGTTCTCTTGATGTATTTTATAAAAGTGAAAAATTAACCATCTTAGATATCATTCTTGCCTCGCACCTATGGGGACTCTATATTGTCCCAGAATTTCAATTCACAACTAAAGTTCACAACTACTTACAAAGAGTCGCTACAGAAACAAAGTTCAATTATCATGAAGACTTTTGGAAAACCGAAAGTCTGCCCTTTATACGTTCATAAAACAGGAGGAATATATATGAGTAAAAACATTGCCGTAATTTTGGCCGGATGTGGTCACTTAGATGGAGCAGAGATTAGAGAGTCTCTTCTCACTTTATTAGAGCTTGACCGTCAAGATGCGAATGTCAAAGTCTTTGCTCCTACCTATGACCAGTTCCATACAGTCAATCACATGACAGGCGAAGCAAAGGAGACAGCCGAAAATAATAAAAGAAGCATTATTGAGGAGGCCTCACGAATAACAAGAGGCCCGATCGAACCGCTTAACTCTCTAGAAGTGAATACTTTTGATGGCCTTATCATACCAGGAGGTTTTGGTGTCGCTAAGAACTTGTCGAAATTCGCCTTTGATGGCCCCCAAGGAGCACTTGATCCTGACTTGAGAAAGGTTGTTGAATCTTTTTATGAGCAAAAAAAGCCAATCGGAGCGATATGTATTTCGCCGGCCATCATTGCTATGATTTTAGGTGTTCACGGTGTTAAGCTGACAATTGGAGACCAAAAAGAAGTTGCTGAGGCGATTGAATCAACAGGAGCACAACATCAAAATTGCTCTGTCGAGCAAATATGTTTTGATGAACAAAACAAAGTCGTCTCAACGCCTGCCTATATGTACGACAGTGCTCGACTCAAGGATGTTTCCGCCGGAATTCAAAAACTAGTCGAAAAGGTGCTATCACTTTAAAATAAAAAACTTGCTGGAGTGATTTACACCAGCAAGTTTTTCCTCTAACCCACAATCTCTTTAACTTTCTCTGTTATAAAAATAAGACTCCGATAATGAAATCATGAAAAAATTAATTATCGGAACGATTATTCTACTTCCCCTCTGTGTGAATGCTTTTGCGAATTCAAAGATTGAAAAGATTCACATAGAGAGAATATCAACTCAGCTAGATGACTTTAACGGCCACATAAGTGCAGACTATATAGACATTCGCCTACCAGCGACAAATATCAGGTTCGATCAGTTCAATGGCAGTCTTAGTAAAAATTATAGCTCCGAACGACTCAAACTATCTCAACATAAAACTAGTTTGGAGTTTACAGATTTTCGTTCAGACTCATTTAGTCTCTTTAGAGACCTTAAACTTGAAGACACGAGCTTTTATTGGAACAATCGTGGAAGTTTAGAGTTATTTATGAGCTATGGAAGCTTTCAGTACAAAGATAATAATTATGAAATTTCACGTCTCGACTTTATTTGCACTAATAATTCAAGAAGTGTACAAAAAACAACTCTAGAAAGCTGCATAAATCACTCAAGGCTAAGATTACCAAAAATTGACTTAGATGATTTTTCCAAGAGTTTATTTATAGAAATTTTCAACTCAAATGAAGGTCAAAGTTTGATCCAAGGCTTGGCCCTTCAAGGGGACTACGATATTCAGTCCTTGATTCCAAACGAGTTCACAAATATTAAGGTTGATATAAACAGCTCCGTCTATGAAATTGAAGCAAGAGCAGAAATGTTTTTAAGACCTAGACTAAGAGTTAATGGTCACATTCAATATGACTTAAACTCTACATACCTTGTTATAAAAATTGACAGAGCAAGGCTCGGTATCATTCCGGTAAAGTCATCACTTTTAAAACAACTCCGTTCGCAAGGGCTTAAGGTTGAAAATGACAGTGTTTATATTCCCATCTAGAGTGAAGATGGGTAGCAATATCGAAATGTGCAGTTAATTCTTTCTTGATCAAAAATCTTTGACCTAGGGAGTTGGTGTTCCCATTTATGTTGAGTCTCACCGTCCATTAAAAGCAAGGACCCATCTTCTAACATCAAATCCATTTTTTTATTTTTATCAGCTTTGGACCGTAAAACAAATTTTCGAGTTCCACCAAAACTTAAAGAGGCAATAGCTGGACACTCTCCTAACTCCGCCTCATCGTCAGCGTGCCAAGAAACATAATCGTCTCCCCCTCTATAATAATTTAATAAAACCGAGTTATACTCATGGCCAGTCTTATTTTCAACGTCTGAAACCAGTTGTTTCAATTCACTTGTAAAAATTTGAGGGCGAAGTTCAATTCGAGAATATGTATAAACAAGATCCTTATTCTCAGCATACCAAGCCTGGAGACGAGGAAGAGAATGAACCCTTCCAAACATTTTAATCTTATCACTTCTCCATTTGATATGATTTTTTAGGTATTGAAAAATTTCACCAGACTGCTTTTCATTGTAAAACTTTTTGAAATAAAGAACCCTAGAATCTTCACCTAACAGCTTTTGAAAGTCTTTACTCATAAGTATTTTATTAAACCGCGAGCTCTATAGACTCTCTTTGACGAATCTCAAGCATTTCCATACCATAACGATTAATATCCTTAAGAGTGATAAGCGAATAGTTTTTACTTTCGGCTTCAGAAAACTCTACTTCAGTATAGCTATCACAAACAATAACTAACTTCTCTCCCGCTTGAAGCTTATTTAGTGCGGCCTTTATCAAATTTTTACCACTTTTTAAGCAAGGTACACACATCACAACATAGGTTTTAGGTGTTAGAGGACTCTTAGCACAAAAATGCCACAAGACAGTTTTTGATTTATTCATAGAAACCTTATACTCAAAGCTCTTGAAGGTAATAGTGCACGAACTCACAAATTTTTTTAAACTCATCGAATACGACTCCTCACCACATTGGCCCTCTCAAGAAAGAAACCATTTCGGTCAATTATACTATAAACTTTAATTTAACTTTAGGA
>SKIL01000047.1 GCA_007116425.1 Bacteriovoracaceae bacterium
CTAGGAATATCTGTTTTACCTAGCAAGGTAGCGCAAAGAGACCTTACATAAAAAAAAATAAAAAAAATTTCAGTAAAAAACTTTGCAGAAAAAACAACGGACTTTTCAATGCACTCGATCTCACTCTCAACTCTTAAAGAGCAATCAGAAAAACCTCTTATTTCACTCATTTGCAAAGAGCTCACTCGCTTGACTATGCCCCACAATCAAGACTTCTTGAATTGAATCTTAAATATTTTCGGTTGCATAAATTTACTTCTGCAACCGACTTGATAATTAGAGACAAAACTGAAAACCAAAAAAGGTAAAGCATCTCGGTTCTGGGTCAGGTTGAGGTCCTGGCTCAGGAACTGAAGCTGAGTCACTGGCCAAATAATCCATAAGACTTTCGACTTTAGTGATTCTGGCAACATCTTCACCACGACATTCATCCATCGCGCAAACTTTTGCTCGTCGACATCCACTAGAACTGTCAAAAACGTAATCCTGCTCACCTCTAACCAAAATTCCTTCGACAACTCCAGTATGGCGATTAAAAACAGCAGACCCGGAGTTGCCACCAAAGGTATCTAATCCGGCCTGAAAGAAAAAACTCTCAGAATTTGAGCGAACGAATCCATCAGCAGCGACTTTTGTGGGAAGCCCTGTAGGGTGACCAATCACAACCAAAGGAGTCATCATTTCTACTTTTCCTTCAGTTCTCACTTCGAGAGGTTCACGGTCATCAACCTTACGTGAAAGTCGAATCAATGCATGGTCGGCCTGAGATGTTCGATCAAGAACAGTTTCAACCACCTCTTCACAATGATAAACATTGTTTTCATCAACCCAAAAACTGGTATCGCCTTCAAAATAACTACTTTGATCATCAAGGGCAAAACCGAAAACCCAAGCACTATTATCACAGTCTCGCTGAGACCTCACACAGTGGCCTGCTGTGACTAATAAATCGGGAGCAACTAAAAAGCCAGAGCAATTCGCGGCCGTGATCTGATCAGCAAAACGCTCATCAGCGCAAATTCCTCTAGACGCCAAAGTTTGGCCTTGAATTTCATAATAACCACTTTCATACACCATTGATGAATGTAAAATCATCGCAGCGGTTGAGCTTGCTAAATGCGCATAATGTGAATCAACAACATCAACCCTAGAATCTTCACCATAAATAACTTTGTGCTGGGCCTGAACTGAAAGAAATGAAAATAAAGAAACCAAAAATACCGAACTCATCCTTAATAAATACATAACACTCCTTTGATTTGGTCGATCCATCCACCAATCGGTCATAATATTAAATAATGAGTCAAATGCTCAGGCAACTTAAAAGTTATAACAAAAAAAGGCCCTATTTAAGGGCCTTTTGAGTAAGTCACAATTAAATTTGGTATCAGTTTGTCACCGCTAAAGCGTAAAACTCATATCCTTAACAAGAATACCTGGAAGCTCTGTTCCTCCGATATGTCTTTCACCATAAGTCATCGTCTCAACATGGGTTTGAACAAATTCTGTCAGCTCCAAGAGGCCATCACCAAAAAGATGGTAGAGGGTTTCATCAAAGCGAAGATCTTTAATTGGCCCTACGACCTCACCGTTTTCGACCCAAAGACAACCAAATCGAGTCATCCCAGTAATTCTGGCCTTCTGCTTATCAGACCAATTCAGATAGTGAAGATTTGAAAGGTAAAGACCTGTCCCCAACTCTTTTAAAATATCTTCTCGTTTCAAATTTCCAGCTAAAATTCGAGCACTTCGATGGCACTCTCTATCTGAAGCATAATTTGATTCGAGACCATATTCTTTTGCTGTAGAAGATGAGACAAATAAGTTTTTAAGCTCACCATTTTTTATAATCTCCATGCTTTCAGCGAATACCTCTCCTCGTTCATTAAAGCGAGGAGAAAGACCCAAGGAGAAGTCCTCAAGCATTGAAAATTTAGGCGAGAGTTTTCTTTTCCCATCTTTTAACAGTCCAAGAGCACACTCTCCCCTTTGATGAGCTCCGGCAGAAAGTCCGTGCCACCGCATAATATCAACAATTTCTTGTAATGCGGCCGGCGCTAGGTAGCAGCGATATTTTCCAGGTGATAAGACTTTTCTTTCACGCTCCATGACTTTTAAGGCCTGGGCGCAGTCCTCAATCGCTTTGAGACAGTCTTCTGATTTAAAGTTTGCTCCTCCATAAGAGCCCTTTACGGCCTTTTCTTTTGCTGAATACAAACTAAAATCAAAACTAAAAGAGTCTCCACTATACCAATGCTTTTGTCCGAGCGAGTTCGCATTAGCGCGACAAGTTTTCCCTGCCGCATAAACACCAGCAAGATCATAGCTTGCGCAATTTTCGCTAATTAAATTTAAAAAAGCTTCATTTGTAATAAGCTCACCAGAGTTTTCAGTCACACTCTCACCATTATTTTCAGGAAGAGCAATATAAGGGTCATCCGGTAATTCGCGAACAACTCGCTTCATTTCATCAAGATTTTCTCGAATAAGTTGTTCATTACTTTTTTGATTTCGTGAAAGATTAAAACTTTTGGAATACTTTTTACTTTTCCAATATAAATCCAAAGAAAGTGTGCATTGCTCAACTTCAGACAATTGACGAACTTTAGACTTATTAAATCGAATAAAAGTTGTATCCTCTGCTGAAAGATTTAGATTCAAAATTTCGTCATCTATTAAAAGATTAAAAGCAAACTGTGATGCCTCTTCAAATATATTTTTCCATGGCCTTTGCATTAGGCACCTCCAAAAACTTCAATATTTTCAAATTTACAAATTGGAATAGCGTGACCGACTCGAATAACTTGATTCGGCTCGCCCTTACCGCAATAAGGAGAACCCCAAACCTGAAAAGTATCTTCATTACCAACATGAGTGAGGTTATTCCAAAAAGAGACTGTGGCCCCGCGATAATTAGGGTTTTTCAACGTTTTTGTAATCTTCCCATCCTCAATCAATTGAGCATACTCACACCCAAACTGAAACTTATTGCGATAATCATCAATCGACCAAGAGCGATTTGTATGCATAAGAATCCCGCGCTTAGTTGATTTAATGATCTCATCGAGGCTTGAAGTTCCCGGCTCAATATTAATATTGGCCATTCGATCCATCGGTGGTCGATTCCAAGAGGTTGAGCGTGCACAGCTCACACCAGGGATACCCGATCGCTTCTGGCTTTCAATCCCACCAATTCCGCGCATAAGAGTTCCATTTTCAATGAGGTATTGTTTCTGTGCCACAACTCCATTGTCATCATAACGATAAGAGGCCATTTCATTTTCTAACGTTGGATCAAAACTTACGTTTAAGAAATTAGGACCCCATTTAAGTTGTCCAAAGTCTTCAGGTGAAACAAAACTCCAGCCAGCATAGTTTCTCTCGTCTCCGAGAATTCGATCGAGCTCGAGTGGGTGACCGATAGACTCATGAACCTGAAGATAGAGCTGGTCAGGCATAAGAATCAAATCACAAGTTTCTGTTGGACACTCTTCAGCAGTCAAAAGTTCGATTGATTGGGCCGCAATTTTATCCGCCTCAGCAGTCAGCTCATCCATCTCTAAGGCCTCAAATCCCCATTGCCTTCCGAGTAAACCAGTTGATCTTCTTTGAACTTCACTTCCCTCTTTAGCGGTGGCACTCAGATCTCTTGAGATAATATGAAAGTCTTGCTTCCATTCAGCACCATTAGAACTTGTAAACTGAACACTCGTATGTGTAAGCATTGCAAATGCAGAGGTTTCAATAATTCTATTATCAAACTTTTTCATGCGCTCTGAAAGCTGCATAAGTTGTGACTGAATTTCTGTTAACTTTACTTCACGAACATCTTTCTTCACTGGAGTTCGATACTCGCCCTTCTCAGGTGGCCTTATCGATGTATCAAAGTTTGTAAGTCCGTGCTCTTTAGACAGTTTTGCCAACCTTAAGGCCTCATCAAAAGCTCGCTTAAATCCATCTTTTGAAATATCACTTGTCCCATAGTAGGCCAATTGCCCATCATGAGATAGGACTTCAACCATCATCCCATTTTGAATATCACTAGACACTTCGGAATTGAGTCCATTGCGTGAAACGAGATAAGTTGTTTGCTCATTAAAAGTTCTTACTCCGACCCATTGGGCCTGATCAGAAACAAGAGAAATCTCTTGCGCTAAGTCAAAATTATTCATAATTCTTCCTTTTTAAGTATGTGATCACAAAGCTAGCATGGCCTGAGAATTTTGAGAATGCAAAACTATGGCCGCGAGCGAAGGCCACCGCCCTTTACAGTTGCACCAATCACTAAAGCAGCACTGATTACAACTAAATTCTTAAAGATATACTGTCCTTCCATTGTCAGCACGAGTGGTACCTTTGTGAAAACAATGTCTGGCATTAAAAAGACTGGAGAGAAGGTTCCGGCCATTTGGATATAAAGAAATAGTATTGTAATTCTTTGAAATTTTGGAATCAGCATTCCAATACCAATCATCACCTCCCAAAATGCCAAAATAGGCAGCCCAACAGAGCGATCTATTAAGCCGAAGGTTAACAGCTCAATTGACTCACCGGCCAAGCTTTCGGCAGGGCTCATTCCACTGAAAAATTTTAAACCGCCAAACCAGATAAA
>SKIL01000010.1 GCA_007116425.1 Bacteriovoracaceae bacterium
GCATGTTCATTTGAGCAAACGAGGTGTTGAAAGATTGAATCAGGAATATTTTCGTTTTTTAAATTCTTTGTAACCTGATTGATAATTTCATTAAGTCTTGTGCAGGTGAGAGGAGTTTGCAGTGCTGACTTTAAGATCACAGTATTGCCACTGGCAAGGGCCGGAGCTATTTTGTGCATGGCCAAATTGAGGGGAAAGTTAAACGGTGTTATGCAAAAAATAGGACCGATGGGAAACCTTTGAGTGTAGGCCTGTCTACCTTGTCCTGCTCCAATATCAATTGGAACAACTTCGCCTTTAATTTCTAAGGCCGCATTTGAGCTTGCTTTTAATGTATACAAGCTTCTCTCCCATTCGGCCTGAGCATAGCTTTTTGGTTTTCCGGCCTCTATTGAAATAAGTCTAATAAACTCTTCTTCATGAAGTTTTAATTCTTCCCAAATTGTATGTAGTAAATGAGAGCGTTCTTGTGCGCTCGTTTTTATATAGAGTTGATGGGCCTGGTAAGATTGCTTCAGAATATTTTCGATATCCGACTCATTAGCTAAACTTATCTCTTTAATTTTAGTAAGAGTAAATTTATTTGTTACATTTAGCTTTTCACAGTCAGTAGAACTTGTTTGATTTTTACCCATTTAACTTCCTTTCACTTATATAAAACTTTGATATGATGATATGTTTGATAGGTCATTTTGGCCAAAAAAGAGAGATAGCTTTGACACAAGAAATACCAGTTCTTTATCGAGACGAACACATTATTGTTGTGCATAAACCTGCGGGCTTCTTAGTTCACCCTTATAAGTCTCGAAGTGCGGCCAGAGAAACTCTAATGAGTCTTACACGCGACCAGATAGGGCAGTATGTATACCCTGTTCACCGGCTCGATCGGCCTGTTTCTGGTGCGGTTGTATTTGGGCTTACGGGAGAGGCCGTAAAGCTCATTAAAGACCGCTGGCATACGCCTGAAACAAAAAAGCATTATCTTGCTCTCTGTATTGGAACTCCACCTAGTGAGGGGAAATTTACCTTTCCTCTTAAGGATAAGTGGAAACGACCTCAGTCCGCCCATACTGAGTTTTTTCCATGTTATGACTTTGATGGTGAATACACTCTAGTTAAAGTTCAGATATTTACTGGAAGAAAGCATCAAATTAGACGACATTTTTCGCGCCGGATGCATAATCTTGTTGGTGATACTGCTCATGGTAATGGAAAGGTTAACAATTACTTTCGAGAAAAATATGGGCTTCAAAGAATTTTTCTACATGCCTACCAGTTAGAGTTTATTCACCCTTATGAGAATAAAAAAGTTTCTGTGATTGCCAAGATTCCAGATGATTTGAAAAGTGTATTAGTCAAAATGGGGGTACCTGCTCAAGATGTTGAGGAGATGATTTAGATGCGGTTCTTTTCTGCAATTACGCTATTTATTGTCTTCAGTTTGATGATCTTTTTTTTCTGGTTTGAATATCGTCCTGTAAGTGATGAGGATATTAAAATTTTTCAAGAACCGCTTCAGTTAGATGAAGTGAATCAAGTTAAAAGTGATCCCGATAAACTTTTTCGTTATGAGTACTTTTCTCACTTTTTTACTCTTCCTCGAAGTACCGATGGGGTTGACCTCGTGAAAGATCTAAGTGAGCACTCACTTCCAATTCTTGGTTGGAGTGATTTAGAAGTACAAAGAACAATGAGATTCAATTCTTTAGGTGTTGATCAACTAGAGATGGCGACAGAGTGGTGGATTATGGAGCGCTTAGGGGATAGTCGGGAGAGCATTCGTTTTTCTATTCGACCAAGTGATGAGCTTCTCCAGCAGATCTGGGAAAGTGACTTAGATTTAGGGGAAAGTTTTCGCCAGATCGACCTTAGGAGACCTCCCGTAAGGGCCGAACTCATTATTCCTTACTGAGCTGTTTTTTCATCCTATTTCCTATGTACTTCAGTTCATTTAAATATACTCATGTAAAGCTATTCCTTATGAACCGTAATTATTAACTTCCTTATTCTTTGATCTTTGTGTGCCTTTAAGTGTTGGTCGACCTCTCTCCTCTTTATGTGCCAGAGAGCATAGTCTTCGCCAAACTCAAACTCACCTCCCATTTCTTCTAAAGCTTGATGCGCGCTTTGCCAAAACTCAAAATCGTTATCTGTAAAATCTTTGGTTTTGTAACTAAGTTGAGGGTTTTCTTTGCAAATCTTATTAAGGGCCTGACCTAAGGGCGTATTTTCAAGAGCGTTGTTTTGAATTCTAAATAGCGAATATGAAAATACGAAAACACAACTTTCTTTGTCTTTTGAGCATAATAGTTTTGTAATTTCTTTTAGTGTTTCATAGGGTGAAATAAGGCCATACATTGAGTCAATGGCCATAATTCGGGAAAAGCTTTTAGGTTCAATTTTAGCAAGGTTGCTTAGTGAGCCTTTTTGTTGAATGTCAACTTGATGATAAGAAATAGAGTCACGGTTTTTAACTATATCGATGTCAATAAAATCTATTCCTGTCGCATTAACTTGATACTTCTCTGCTATATAATTTAGTATTTCTCCGTTGCCACAACCAATATCCAGCAGGTTGACCGTATTTGAAAGATTAAGCTGGTCAATAAGGTAGTTGAGTTGTTGAGGTGATAAAGTATTGAATTGTAAAATGGGAAGCTTGTGAACTTGATTACAATATTTGTAAAACTGTTGTGAATTGTTGGCAACCCTATAAACGTTATTGAATGCTTTTTGAGCTCTAGAGCGAGACAACAGTCTACTAAGTATTTTAAATAACATAAATAACTTCTCTTCGTATTGGTTTTCGATCAGAGTGGCCTAAGAAATCTTTAAGTTCAGCTCTAACATGCTATAATCTCTGCTTATGTATACATTAACTAAACATAAAAAGCGAGGGGCCGACGGCTTCAAGGATTTTGTTAAAAACCTTGAGCTTTTTCCGTCTCGAACTGTTAGAGATATGATAATGATCACCCTTCTTGAGGATCCGGTTTACCTTAAGTGGGCGTTACAAAACAGAATCTCATTTGATTATTTTTTCAACCTTGAAATTGATGAAGTTCTAAAAACTTACGAAGAGCTCACAAACCCTCTTATGATTTTTGCTTTTGCTCTAAAGGGAACACCAGAAGAAAAAGATTTTATAGAATCGAAGCTTCCGACACCTCTTCAGAGACAATATTGGGAGGAAGCCGAGACAAGAGATGTTTCTTTCGAGCAGCGAGATACGGCAAGAATACGAATTATGGAAGTTGTTTTTAAGTTAGAGCGCTTAGGAGAACTTCCTAAAATTTCCTGGACAATTCCACCTGAGGGTGTTCTTAACGGTTCTGCTTATACCATCGATACGGATGGCAATTTTATTCAGCTTTATGATGACGGGAAGACTGCCCTCAAGGGGATGGTTGAGAAGAAGTTGCGAGTTGGGCGCTGGGAGCACTACTATCCTAATGGTGAGCTTCTTGCCATTGGATATTATTTAAGTGGTGAAAAAGTTGATGAGTGGACTTTTTATTATCCTGACGGAAGCTTAAAGTCGAAAGGAAGGTACCACTCGGATAAAAAACATGGGACTTGGGAAGAGACAGATAAAGCGGGGAATAAGTATACCCTTACTTTTGAAAATGGACGAATTACTTAGATCTGGCCTCTTTAAGGATCGTTTCTTTGATTGCGTCGACAACTTTTTTATAAGTGGGAAGAGAAAACTCGTGCTCAAGATCATCGAGTATTTTTACTAGAGTTGTCTCACCTTTTTTAAAGTCTAGTATTTCAATCACAAACTTTTCAACAACAATAAATATAATTGCGTTTTTGGAGAGAGAGGAGTTCAGGTTTTCCGCAAAACCTTGGCCATTTGTTGTGCCGTGATGTTGTTTAATTACAATATCTGCATGTTGAGGAGCTCCTGGGTATTTTTGGATAAGAGTCGCAGTTGCATTTGCGTGGTTGAAAATGAGTTCTTTTTCTTCTTTTGTGAGGTTATTACCGGCCTTATATAGGTCTAGCTTAGAGTGTATCCTCAATAGTTTTTCATCTTTAAGTAGAATGTCGTGAAGAAAACTTGCAAACGCTAAACGGTTGAAGTTCTCCTTGAGTTGATCTTTCGAAAACCAGTCGACTCGTTTTAGTACTTCGAGGGAAAACATTGTGATGAGTTGGCATCTCTTATACGCATAAGACGTTTTATTACTAAGTAAGCTTTCTAATAGTGGGGCCAAGCTTTTTATTCCTAAAACGGCCTTCTTGATATGAAGGATAGAAGCTTGAGTTATTTTTACAGTTTGAGGTGAGATCCCAAGACTATCTATCATGTCGGTTGAAAGGTCATAGGAGTCGTTTCCGATTTCTGTGATTTTATTCGCGTCGAGCTCTTTATCTCCAACCTCTAGCTTATGGGCATCTTTGATCTTTTGTATTGTTTGGTTTACTGCCGCATCAACAAACTTAAAGCGAAACTCTTTTGGAATGTAAAGTTCCTCCATTCCTGATTGCTTATATTTTAATAAAGAGGCCTTTTCAAACTCTTCGAGTGCATTTATTCGTTTAACATATTGATCTTGATCTCGTTTTTTTAGCTTTATAAAAATATCTGATTCAAAGGA
>SKIL01000018.1 GCA_007116425.1 Bacteriovoracaceae bacterium
ATTTGAAATGACAATTCCATCTGCCAAATCAAGATATCGATTTAAGACTTTTCTATTATAACCTTCTGAGTGAATGGCCGAAAGGGATACCAAGACTTCCACCTTGTCAAAAGATCTTTGAAGACCATCAATGAACTTTTTAGTTTCATTAATTTCACCGGCCTTATTTTTATAGTCAACAAAAATACATTGTCCCTGTTCAACACCTTTTCTACATCTAGATATAACCTCTGGAATACCACTAGCTTGAATAACTCCCATATCAAAAATCTTCTCTGCAAAACTAGCATTCTTAGAGTCATCAGCATCATTTGATTGATCTCTATTTCTGATAATTAAAGATTTTTCTTTTAAAGCGCCAAGCTTTTGGATCATACTAGTCTGACCAGTTGATGTTTCTGAGAGGATCACTGTAATAACGGACTCTCCATCATTCATTGAAGAAAAAAGAGGCATTCCCGTTGAGATCTCTGCAAGCATTTCACGTAAAGCAAGTTCAAAAACAGCATCTTGATCCATTAATTCTTCATCACTCAATTCAAAACAACACTTCTTTATAATATCTTGAATATAAAACTCATTAATATCGAGAGCACGTAAGGTTGTTCTCAACTGATAAACACCCGTTGGTTCTCGCTTATCAATGCGCTCAACACTTTGGGTCAGTTCAAACAACTTCCTCTCTAATTCGTCTATTTTGTGGCGAGCTTCTTCTAATTCTCGTGAATTAATTTTGTCTTCTGACTCAACCCTCGATTCCGTAGGATAATGGATATCTCTTTGTGGTTTAGTAATCTGGGCCTGAGGCCGTGCTTGTAACTGAGGTCTCTGGCCCTCTAGCTCTTTTTCAAAGCTATCGTCTGTCTCTTCTGCACTTTTTTGACTTAAAAAATCATCTAAAGAAGATTTCATCTTATCTGAAATATTCTTCGTCTTAGTTATAGTTGTATTAACAGCTCGATTGAGTCCTAACTTTCCATAACCGCCTACACGGTTACCAGAAGATGAATTGTCGTTATCATCTTCGATTTGTCGAGTCGGTCGATGAGATGAGTGATTATCGATCATATTTGAAATATAAGAAGAGCTACCAGAGTAAAACTCTTGACGTTGGTCATCGTCTAAAACTTTATCAACATGTGCTTTTTTCGAGTAACTTTTTTCTGAAATAGCGGCCGTAATCTCTATCTTTTTTTTCTTAAAAGCTCCCTTTAGCCCTCTGTTGGTCAGAGTTTTTAAGATAATAGCATCCGGCCCAAGCTCTTGCTTTATTTGCTTTAATGCCTCGTCAAGTGAATCTGCTTCAAACTTTCTTATATACATATTACAACCTCACCGTTCCCAATGAACGAATATTGGCATCGGGGCTCAGTTCATTGTGACTAACAACTATTAAATTGGGTATAAATTTTTCAGTTAAACGTTTAAAATGACTTCGAATGACAGGCGAACACAGAACCACCATCTTCTCTCCCATATTGGTTGCATCTTCAATTCTTTCATTAAGGCTGGCGAGAATCGTTTGAGTTGTTCTTGGGTCAAGAGATAATTGCTGACCTTGTTCGGTTTGAATAATGTTTTGGGCAATCGACTCTTCAATCGCTCGATCGAGCGTAAACAATGGGATATCACCCTGATCTCCCCTAATCGACTCTGTAATTGTTCGATACAATGACTCTCTAACCGCTTCCGTTAGAACCTCGGGACTCTTTACAGATGTTCCATATTCAGCAAGTGTTTCGAGAATCGTCCTTAAATCTCTAATAGAAACTCCCTCCCGGAGTAAGTTTTGAAGTACTTTTAAAACATGCCCCAATGTAAGTATATCAGGAATTAAATCGCTGACAATTTTAGGGTGAGATTCTTTGAAATTATCTAAAATAGTTACAAGCTCCTGTCGGCCAAAGAGCTCGTAAAGGTTTGATTTTAGGACTTCTGTTAAATGTGTCGCCAAAACAGTTGACAAATCAACTACAGTATAGCCGTTATATTGAGCGTCTTCTTTTTGGTCTTCACTGATCCAAACAGCAGGAAGACCAAAAACAGGCTCAACAGTTTCTGCACCATCAATTTTTTCAATAACAGAACCTGGATCCATGGCAAGAAAATGATCGGGCATCAATTCACCTTTCGCAACTTCAATACCTTTAATTTTAAGAGAATATCCACCTGGCCTTAACTCTAAATTATCTTTAATTCTAACGGAAGGGAGCAACACACCCCAATCTAATGCAAATTGCTTTCGAATATGTGTGATACGCTCAAGTAGGTCTCCGTTTTGTTCAGAGTCAACAAGATTAACTAGGCCATAACCAACTTCTAATTCAACCAACTCAAGACCAAGAAGCCCCTCTAGGGTTTCTGGCTCTCTCGTCTCTTCGATAATCTCGACTTCACTTTCACGCAATTCATCTGCCTGACGCGATTTATCTAACCTCCACCCAACAAACGCCAACAATGAGCCAATCACGATGAATGGAAATTTTGGTAACCCAGGAATGACAGAGAAAACAAAAAGTACACTCGCTGCCATATAAATGGCCTTTGGGTGAACCTTAAGCTGATTTGTCATTTGGTCACCAAGATTATCATCACTTGCATTTCGTGTAATGATAATACCGGCAGCAGTAGAAATTATGAGCGCCGGGATTTGAGAAACAAGTCCATCACCTACAGTTAGGAGCGTAAAAGTTTCTGCGGCATCTCCAATGCTCATACTATTTTGAGCGACTCCAACAATAATACCTGCAATAATATTAACAATCGTAATCAAGATACCGGCAATAGCATCTCCTCTCACAAACTTTGAAGCACCATCCATAGAACCGTAAAAGTCAGCCTCTTTTGCAACATCAGCACGCCGACGTTTCGCCTCGGCCTCATCAATCAACCCTGCATTGAGATCGGCATCAATCGCCATCTGCTTCCCAGGCATCGCATCTAATGTAAAACGTGCTCCGACTTCGGCCACTCGACCGGCGCCCTTAGTAATAACTAAGAAGTTAATAATTACAAGAATAATAAATACGATGAGACCAACAACAAAATTACCTTCAACAACAAACTCACCGAATGATTGAATGATTTTACCAGCAGCTCCAGTTCCATCAGAGCCTCCTCTTAATAAAATGTTTCGCGTAGACGCGACATTAAGAGATAGTCGAAAGAGGGTCATCATTAAAAGAATTGATGGAAAGGTTGAGAAATCCAACGGTCTTTTGGCATAAACTGAGACAAGTAAAATAACAATAGACAAAGATAGTGTCGTGGCCAAAAGCAGATCTAGAATCCCTGGGCCAATAGGGACAATCATGACACTTAGAACAAGCATTAAACCAACACCAACCGCCAAATCGGTATTTTTGGTCAAAAATTTCATTTTGTTAAATAGCTCATCCATTAGTTAGCCTCTAAAGTTGAGGTCGAGTATTACTGCTCGCCTGCTCTTTTCTTTTTAACTTATAAACAAAGGCCAAAACCTCTGCCACGGACTTATACAAGCTTCGTGGAACGGCCTGCCCTTCATCAACAGTCTTATAAAGAGTTCGTGCCAATGGCACGTTTTCAACAATTGGAATATTGTGCTCCTTGGCCACTTGCCTAATTCGTAGGGCCATATGATCTGCTCCCTTCCCTACAACTTCAGGAGAAACCATTGTTTCAGCATCATATTTTATAACAATACTTATATGAGTAGGATTTGTTACTATGACATCTGCATTTGGAATTTCAGACATAACCCTTCTTTGAGACATTTCTCTTTGAATAGTCCTAATTCTTTGCTTAACTTCAGGGTTCCCTTCTTGCTCTTTCGAGTCTTTCTTTGCTTCATATTTAGTCATTTTAAGTTTTTGCCAGTGTGCGTATTTCTGGTAGGCCATATCAGCAAGAGCGATTAAAATTAAAGAAAGTACTATAATGACGGCAAGTTGAGTTACCAGGTTCTTTCCATAAAGGAATCCTTGCTCATACTCAACATGTAAAAAACCGGAAAAACTCTGAAAGCGATCTTTAAAAAAGTAAAAAACGATTCCAAGTATGAAGAGAAATTTTAATACGGCCTTAAGAGCTTCAACTAATGAGCGGACCGAAAAAAGACGTTTAAATCCATTGATCGGATTAATTCGTTCAAACTTCAAGTTTAAAACTTCAGGCGCATAAAGAAACCCTACTTGAGAAATACTTGCAAGCACACTAGTAGCAAAAACAACAAAAAAGAGAGGTGCCACACATCTAAAGGCGACTCCCACAGTGGATAAGACGATTTGGTTAAAATTTTCTTCTTTAAAAGCAGACTTAGCATCCATGCTATAGAGCCATTCAACGTATACATTGAGTTGTTCATAAATATAGACCATCGACAATGCAAGAGTTAGCACTGAAACAGCAAGGATCAAAACACTATTTAATTCTTTAGAAAAAGCCACTTCGCCCTTACGGCGAGATTCTTCAATTTTCCTCGCCGTGGGCTCTTCGGTTTTTTCGCCGGTGTCGTTTTCTTCTGCCATTTATTCCTCCGGTCCAGATACTTATGTCGTATACTGGAACCATTCTCCAAGCCGATCAACATAAATTTGATAGGCAATATGAAAGAACTCATTAGA
>SKIL01000346.1 GCA_007116425.1 Bacteriovoracaceae bacterium
CAGGTAATTCAGTCGGTGTAAATTCAATGTTAGGTAAACTCAACTCAATGAATGTACCATCAAACTCAATATACGATGCTTGCCCAGGTCTAAACCCTGGAAGCAAAACAAAAACTCCATCAAGAAGAATGGCCTCATGATTATTTTGAGATCGTTTTATATTAACGATTTCTAAAAGGTATAGCTCATCACCAAACCGACCTTGCAAGCCACGAAACTCATCTGTAGATCTTGTGGTAGGCCAAACAGTCATCCGCATTGATATTTTATCGCCACTTTCATATGACTGAGAAGAGCTATATCCCTCTAGCCGCCCCCTCATACTTTGATAAGCAACGACATCAAAAACCACCAAAGCAAGAAGTGTAAGTATTAATAATTTTATTACTCTCACAATCTAAACCATCTTTTTTACAAATTGTTCAAGGTATCTTTTATCTACTCTCAACTCTGAAACTTTACCACTCAACACTTTTTCTAAATCACCACCTTTTGCCGACGCTTTTACAAAGCTGGCCTTTAATAGTCCCGTTACTTTTGCAAATACTCCGAAAGGTAATTTGTCATAGAAGTCAATCGGAGCTAAGACTCTAAATGGGTGAACGTTTCTTCTAGCAAACAACCGCTTTAAGTATGCTTCTTCAAAAAACTCATTAAAATCTGAAAGAATAACGACTTCTCTTCTTTTTCCAAGATGCGCCATTATGGCCTTAAATCTATCATCTCTATTTGGGTTATAATCGAGGTTCTCAGGGTAGTTAACTTCACCTTCATCACTTAATAGTCCATGCCTCTCTAACGTTGTTACAAGAGTTGCAATTCCTTTTTCTCCAGAAGCTTTCGGAACATTAATTACCTTTTCTCCCACAATGAGTGCATGAACAGTATCCCCACTCTCTTTCGCTAAAAGATATAGCAAACAACAAATCTCTATAGATGCTTGAAACTTTGAAACGCCTTCGTGACCAAGGTACATAGACGGAGATGCATCTATTATTACACAGATTTCAACATTGCGATCTTCTTCAAAGGTTCGAATATATGGCCTTCGAGTCTTTGCCAACATTTTCCAGTCAATAAAACGTACATCATCGCCATGAGTATAAACACGGTGCTCGCGAAACTGAAGACCCGAACCTCGGAATTGAGACTTTAAAGTGCCAACTGATATTGAGTTTGACTTCTTAAATAGATTGGCCTTAATTTGCCCGACAACTCTTTGGATCTCCTTAATATTCATCGCTATACTCTTGACTGTGCAATCTTTAAAACAACATCTCTAGCGTTGTAATTATCAATTGTCGCCTCGTAAGATAGTAACACTCTGTGAGCGAGTACATCTGGAATAATTTTCAAAATGTGCTCTGGAGAAACAAAGTCTCTCCCCTCTCTGAATGCTAAGAACTTACTAATTCGATAAAGCCAAATACTTGCTCTAGGTGAAGCTCCTGCCATAATGACACCTTCAAATCTTTTATCAAAGATATCTGTCCCTGGTCTTGTTGCATTAACAATATCCACAATCAATTGCTTTATCTTTTGATCTACATAGATTGACTCTGTTAGTTCTTGGGCCTGTATTAAAACATCTGTCCCCAATACAGGAGTTAAGTTTGATATCGGATTACTGTGATCCAAAATATTGATTTCGGCCTTTGAGTCAGGATAGTCCACAAAAACTTTCATCATAAAGCGATCCATTTGCGCTTCAGGCAATGGGTATGTTCCCTCTTGTTCGATTGGGTTTTGTGTTGCTAAAACAACAAAAGGGCTTGTTAACTTATGCGAATTGTCTCCGATCGTTACTTGTTTCTCTGCCATCGCTTCAAGTAATGCCGACTGAACCTTAGCTGGGGATCTATTAATCTCGTCTGCTAATAGGAGCTGAGTAAAAACTGGTCCAAATTTTGTGGTAAAGGTTTCTGTTTTTTGGCTATAGATCATTGTTCCAATGAGATCAGAGGGCAAAAGATCTGGAGTAAATTGAATCCGCTTAAATGATAAGTCACAAAGTTTACTCATCGTCGAAACGCTCATGGTTTTACCTAGGCCAGGCATCCCTTCAATAAGCAAGTGCCCCTCGCAAACAAGTGCTGCCATAATTCCATCAAGTAATTCGTCTTGGCCAAAAATAACTTTTTTTGCCTCGACCAAAACTTTATCGATACTTTCTCTTACATCTTCTGCCATAACTTTTTATCCTTAGTATTGAGATTATATACATACATGAGTAAACCGCAGACTATGCGATAATATTGAACACTATCAAAGATTGGTAATATTATAAATGATTAAGATTATTGGATAAACACAAAAATATATTACCTAAATATATCTTAAATAAAAGACTAATGCGCGATTGCCTGAGTATTTTCCTCAACTCTTAGATGAGGAAGTAGTTTATTTAAAAAATCGATTAGATCATCACTATTTTCACCATTTAAAATATAATTTAACAATCGATCAACATTCCTTGGCCGATAAAAACCATCAAGCAAATACCCAATTAACATAAAAGGTTCATCATAATTTGGATTGGAGACACAATGACTTTCATTCTCATTGCAAAATTCATAATAGGTAGACATTAATAAATACTCTCTAACACCTTCAAAAGAAACAGAACCATCGCTATCTGATAGAGTTTGTAAAAGTGATAGCAAGGAATCCAAATCATCATTGCTACGCAAATTATCATACATTTTCGAGACACGTTCAAATAATGATGCAACATTCAACTCGCCTTCATCATCTAAATAGTCAAAATATATATCAAGAATTCCTTTATTCTCGTCTCCAAATGGAAGCATTACAGTCATTGCCAACTTAAATATTCTTCCTGTAAATTCTTGAACCAGTTCACGAGAAAAATCTGTTGAGCTAAATGCCTTGTGATGTAAAAAATCTATAAATTGCCCCAAATCAACTGAATCAAGCTCTTCGATAAAGTCTGCCACTAATGGCCAGTTTTCAACCAGTTTCGGTGCAAACAACAAAAGCGCTTCAGGGCCATAAGTAGACTCACGATGTGAAACCAAAGAAAGCAAACTTATCCCCTTTCCTAACTGATTTTCAATCTTACGCAGTGTCAAATAATCCTTCTCTGAAACCTTACGAACAAGATAATCAACCAAATTTTCCCCATTTTGATTTCTAATCTTGATACTTTTGTCAAGCGCCAGTGCTAAAGCGCTCACTATCTCAGGTTCATTAAGGTTTGCTGTTAGATTTTTATTTATTGAATTAAAATCATCTCGACTTAAGAATTTATTAAAATCACTATTTGTACGACCAAATCTATCTTTAGTAAACCTTGCCAGGTGGCTAAAGCTACCAAGTTCTGCAAGTCTAAATAATATTTCCCCATTGTGCTGTTTTAAATCTCTTTGACTCGGAATATGAGGAACAGTCAAAGGGACCCCTAAAAAACGAGTTTCAACAACTGTGTCCCGACTTGAACGTTCAGATGATGAGGCGACAATTATACTCTGTAATGCCTGCATATAATCACCCCTGTTAAAAATAGTATTTGAGTCTAGCAATCCACCGAAAGACTCGATAGCATTAGAGGCCATCCTACGTTTAGCACGATTTAAATATTTTCCACAAAAACGAAGCCGAGAGCAAAAACTCATCAAAGAACCACGAGATGAAACAGTTGTATTATAATCAAAAGTTCTTGCAACACTATTTTGATAATGTGCACCTAAGTAATTATTATCAAACCAAACGTTGCGAATAACATTTTCAACTCTCTCAGTGGTCGTCAACCTTTGGTCCGTCTCATTTCCACCAACGTACAAACTTAAAACCTTTCGATTCACAGGATTCGACTGATCACTCATAGAAAAAACGACCTGCAATGTTTCTTTGAGGGTCATTTGATAAGCTCTCTGATCTCTTGCTTTGGCCCCAAAAGGGAGAAGTATTCCATCGGAGGATATTGAGTCTAACAAAAACCCTAGAGCTGTTTTCTCTGCTCCATCATTTTCTCGAAGTAGCAACTCAATTATTCTCTCAATATTTTTAGAAACTTTTGAGCTCGCTGGACATATATTGTCGCCAATCTGATGATTAAGAAAGTTTTTACATGTATATCTGGGATCCTGGGCCAAAATCAGATTATCTTCGACAGAAAAATCAATCCAAGACTCATACTCAGCTAAAAGTGTTGCTCCCAAATTAGTAATTTTTTTTACATTTAAAAAAGTATCGCTAGAAGTAAGCCTATAAAGAAACTCGTTTCTCCAATTTTTGTTTTGATCGCCAAGGAGAGGTAAAAGAATTTTTAAAGCATGTGAGATTAGGCCATCCTCATTCTTGTCTTGATTGGGGCTCCAATACAACTGAGCAAGACGAAACAGCCCCTCAAGCCCATTCCCAAGACGCCCGCCATAACTGTTTTCAATACTTTTAACTAAAACTACAATATCTTTTAAGTTGGCCCTTGATAAAAGACCGCCCTCCGAAAGAAAGTTACTTGAGGAATAGTCGCGTTCGTATTGCTCATTTACATACAAAGAGAAATCATCTGCAGCATCTTTCATGTCAAACATTAGTGAAACGACAACGCTCGATGATACCTCTCTACACTCATTGGGC
>SKIL01000225.1 GCA_007116425.1 Bacteriovoracaceae bacterium
ATCGCTCTGGCAAAAGAATTTTATGATAGTTTCACTCTAGAAAACTCAATGAAAAAACATATTTTTGATATCGTCATAACGATTTCACCAGTTATGTTGATAAAAATGTGGTGCCTTCTACTTAAGAGGCCTTTTTAAGATTTGGAGTGCTTCCAAGAATTGGTATATGAGAAAATGATTCTTGAAGTTCTTCTTCATCGTAGATAGTAGGATCAAAAAGATATCTCAAACAGACAAGTATAAAGCTAAAGAAAATAGATAGAACCGACGTATAAAGAATGTATTTTACAGGACTCATTCGAATAAAGCGAGAATGAGAAGGAGTAGAGTCATAGAAAATAACATCTGGGGTAACAGTATTTGCAGCAATATCAGACTGGAGCTTTCGCTCCTCAAGACTTAATACAAGCTTACCTTTAGAGTTAAGATCTTCTAGACGCTGCTGAATTATCCTTCTTTCAGTGTTTAAGGATTGAATCATATTTAAATGATTATCATATTGAGTTTTGATCTGTTTATATTCATCAAGTGTTGACTGATAGATGTCTGAAATATTTCTGCTCCCCCTGAGGGTGGTAGTCGAGGCCAAAAGATCTAAATCACTATACTTTCGTGAAAATGCCTGCTTCTTAACTTCTAACTCTTGCTGAAGTGTTAGAATAATCTGCTGATCAGCTTGATTACCAACTCCGCTTGAAAGATTTAACGTTTCAATATCTTTTTTTAATCGAGCTATGGAGTTCTTGAGTTTTTCTGCACGGTCTACTTTTTGAAGATAATTAAAATCATTTAAAGGTAACTCAGAAGCTTGAAATGTGTCATGACTTCGTCTTACAGACTCTAGCTCCATTGCTTTTCTTTGATAAATTGGAAAGAGCTGACGAATTTTCATTCGGGCATCTTCCTCCATTTTATCAACTTCCAATAGACGTTGGTTTAGCCCCCTAAAATCTTCAGCTTCCAAAACATCCCGAAATTCACTTAAAACTGAGCTAACAGTTTGGCGTTGCATCTGAATAAATTCTTTTAGTGCAGACAATCTATACTCCACAAGAGAGTTTGCGCCCAAATCAACCAAAGTTCTTGATGTAAAACTATCGGTACTTCGAACTCTAAAAACAAAAGTATGTCGTCTCCCGGCTTCAGGAAAGATTGAAATCATGTCAGCAGCTCGACGGGCCACAAAGCTCCTAATACAATGATTGTCATTATGACAAGAGGCAATTTCACCAAGATAATGTTCATCAGTGTGCTCATTTAATTTTCTCAAATCAAAACGCTCAAAGTCAGGATGATCTAAAATCTGTCTCGCAAAAAAGTCATGAAAGCTACTGCTTTCAGCAATTGCCGAAAAATCGACGACTGCTGACCTTCGCAACGATCCACTCAAAAGTTCTGAGACCACTCCTCCTTTATTTTCACTCCCATCTGAATCGACACGAAACCTTTTGTCAGAAGAGTAAATAGGATTTTGAAAATAAAACTTATAAGACATTGAACTTAAAACAATAAGAAAAACAACGAGGATGATACCCCAGTAACGACTCGAGAGCTTCACTATAAAAGGAAGATTAAGAATTGTCTGCTCATTAAATAAGAGACGTGGACTTTTCACTCTAATTTTTCCCTTAATTTTAAAGCGTTCATACTAACTCTTATGCTTATCAATAATAAAACCTGAAAAATTTATGCCATAATTACTAAAAAACTTACTCGCCATCTCAATATCATCGTTTTTCGTTACAGATGGTGCCACAATAACAGATAGAGATTCCAAACTCATCACAAGTGATAGGTAATTGTGTGACTGATTTTTCAAGGTATCCCATGAAGGCAAGTCACAAAAAACAATATCGTAGTGAAGCTTTAGTGATTGAATTAACTCTCCTTTTCGCAATTGCTTAAAATCGGGCAAGTGAGAAATCTTAACAAGATCAAGGTTTTCACCAAATCGATTAACTAGAACGCTCACATTACCTAAAAAATCTATCGACCTTCGAGAGGAGTAGCTATTTACTTGTGAAAAAATATCATTATCAAATGAATCTGACACAATTGCGACTCTCCCTAAACTATTATAATCGAAATAACAGGCAAGACCTAATATAGTACGCTTTTGCCCCATATCATGGCCAAGAGAGGAAAACCCGAACAAGAAAACTCCACTTTCAAAATCACTCTGAAATTTATTTCCAAGAAAAAAAACTTCGTGATAATTCTCCATTTGGAGCAGATAATTATCCTTTCTATGAACCAGTATATTTTCATCTTTTTTGAGTGCACTATTCACTTTTTATCACCATGGGAAAATTTACAATAAACCCCTTTATCGGAATTGAGTATTTAAGAAAATACTCCTCGGCAAGAGCAACCTTACGAATTTCAGTGTTTTTCAAGTCAACAAATAAACTGACGTTGTGAATAAAGTTTAAGCATAAAAGGTAAACCTCTGGATTATTTTTTATTTTTTCTATTTCTGGTAGATTCCACAATGAAAGATTGACTTCACCAAGGATTTCTTCTAATACATCTCTCTGAAGGTCCCAAGAATATTTTTGTGTAAAGTTGTCAATATCTAAAATATAGAAACCTCCACTAAAGTATAGTTCAACTTCAAAACCTGATTCTTTCGTCACAAAAGCTTTTGACCGTAACTCTCCTAATACATCCTCATAGGCCTTTAAACTCGCACGATTTGTTATGATTAAAGAAGAGGCATCATGCTCTTTTGCAAAAAAAGACGATAAAGCAATAATTGTCTGAGCCCCTTCATTTCCACGTGTATGGCAAAAACCAAATCTTGAAACTTCTTCATTTAAATCATTAAAAAAATGTTTTCCCAATTTAAAGAGTTCTTCATGCTTCTCAAATTCAAAAAATAATTCACCTGCCATTTTTAAGCACAACTGACTAGACAATTCAGAAATAATACTTCCAGAAGAATCTACCACATCAGTATTTGAATTATCCTTGTCACCTACAATTCGCGGGAAGAAAAAACTCAGCCCCGACTCTTCTGAGCGATCTAGAATATTCTCAATATCTTTTTTCTTTTTTACACCCGTCATAAAACTAAATTCAGTACACTCCATATATACGGTCCTCTCTTGGTTTATCGGTCAAATAATAATCAAACATTATGCCAACATGACTATCTCCCACTATGCAACATCCTCTTTTTGAGAGTCGATACCGCTAGATTCGTATTGATCTATAAGTGACTGATGCATTTCGAGCATCTGACTTAATGAGTAGAGTTTAACAAGCCTCTCGTATCCACGCTTTCCCATACCTTTTGCCAAAAGAGGATAGCGAAAAAGTTGATTCATCTTGTCGGCCAGGGCATCTGAATTTTCAGGAGCAACAATAAAGCCAGTGACACCATCCTCGACAATTGTCGAAGCACCAGATTTAATCGAAGTAGAGATGACCGGTTTTCCAAAAGACATCGCCTCAAGCTGAACAAGGCCAAAATTTTCAGCACTACTAACTGAAGGTAACACAAGAAAACAGCATTTTTGATACACCTGGTTTAATTGGTATTGCCCTATATTCCCTAAAAACTTAACTTTTGCCTCAAGACCTAAATTTTTAACCATGTCTACACTAGTCTTTTCTAAAGGTCCTTCTCCTACAATAATCAACTCACCGTCAACCTTTTGCATCGATTGAATTAAAAACTCTAAACCTTTGTAACCAACTAAGCGACCAACGAAAAGTGCGTATTTCCCGTCGTTTTCGACAGAGTGAGTTGGATCTGATTTTAAATCGAGACCAAAAGGAATAACCTCAGTCTTATCACGAAAACGAGAGCATATATCCGAGTAAGTTATATGGTTTTCAGTTGCAACAATAATTTTCTCAGCTCTTTTATAAAATAAATTACGAATGGGAGAGATAATTTTGCGAATAAACTTCTGCCTTATAATGTCAGAGTGATGAAGAATAAAAATTTTAGATTTTTTTGGTGCCAAAAGAAGTATAGCAAATTCTACTAACGGATTTGGCGTATGAACATATATATAGTCTGCCCACATTAAATGTGACCGTAGCCTTAAAAAATAGCTTGGCACAATAGGCTGACTAGCAATTTGAAATAACGAACGAAACCTAAATACACTTACGCCATCAATAACTTCTGTAGAAGGTAATTGATTTACGTGCTTACAGCAAACAACTCGCACCTCATGACCTTTAGATAGAGCACCTTCAGAGAGTTGATCTACAACTCTTTCGATACCGCCGTTAAAAGGCTTAAAAAATTTAGATACATGCAGAACTTTTGCCATAAATACCACCATTACTTCTAATTATTTTTTTATTCAATGTATCCGTAAAAATATGATCAACTTGAGAGAGAATGCTTTTTTCAATTTGAGAACCAGCAAAAAAAGCATTTTTTACAAGATTTTTTGTCATATTCTGATCATTGATTGACAACTTAATCATTTCAAAAAGGCCATGATAGTCATATGGACAATATTCAAGGCCCGTTTTTTTGTGCTTAAGCATTTCAGAAGCTCCTCCCATTCCTGTTCCGACAACTAGAACTTGCGATAAAAAAG
>SKIL01000193.1 GCA_007116425.1 Bacteriovoracaceae bacterium
CGCACAAATACAAAGCTTGGAATCGACAAGGATTATGAAACTCACTGTCGTCAATTTAGTGATGAAGAACTGGATCGCTTTGAAAGCAATTGTAAAAACTATTTAGCACGAACAAGAAGTATTTCAAGTTCTCCATACTACCGCAACCTTTCTGGCTGGATTACCAGAGGAATCTTTATTCGAAGATCTACAAACCTTAATCACTTTGAAGAGCGATCTCCTAACCCTCTTGAGTTTGAAAGTGTTGAGGACTCATTTGCTGTAAATCTCGAGTATTTTTTATTAGACCCTAATTACCAATGTATGCGACCCACTCTAGCAAAATACTTCGAAGAAACATTCAATCATCAACCTTTTAGCAAAACAGAATGTGAGGTAAATAGAGAGGTTACAATTATCAATCAATCCTCTTCATCTAATCCTGTAATACAGGAAAAATTATCTCCAGATAGACTTTACCAAGTTCAATACCTATTTGCCTCAAAAGGTGAAAGAATGTCGAGTCGTTGGGGCCACTCACTATTTAAACTGGTTTTCTGCGCTCCTCACAGAGAAGAAGTTGGTCCAGACTGCCTATATGATCGGGCCTACCATATTGTCTTAAGCTTTCGAGCGAACGTTGAAGATATCCAGGTAAACTACCTTGATGGATTGAGAGGAGAATATGACTCAATTATGTTAATACAACCACTGATTGATATTATTGATGAATACAATAAGGGTGAATTCAGAGACCTGATATCTTTACCAATCAATATGACGGCCAAAGAGCGCAAAAGATTTTTAGACAAGGCCCTAGAGATATATTGGTCCTATAAGGGACAATACTATTTTATCTCAAATAACTGCGCCACAGAGGCCCTCAACTTAATGAAAATGGCCATGCCAAATAACTTTGATCTTCAGTATGCAAATATTGTTTCTCCTCGGGCACTTTATCGCCGGTTTCAAAGATCAGGAATTTTCGATGGAAGTGTTATAGAAGACTTGGACGAAGCTAGAGATAAAGGTTATTATTTTCCGGCCTTTAATATTAGCTTGGAAAGATCCTATTCAGTGATCAGAGAAAACCAAAGTACGCTAGAAAATGTAGAATTACAAAAATTTTTGGCCGATACGTCTGCCGAGGAAAGAAAAGATATCTACGACGCTATTTTAAAGAAAAAAGATAAAACAGAACACTCACAACTCATTAGTAACTTCATTCGAATTGAAGATCACATCCAAAGAGTTGTGCAAACAAGACTACAAGCAAGTGCATTTGCAGTACTTACAAATGAGTCCTCACTTGATCTCAGTGAAGAAGACAAGAAGCAAATGTGGGAATATGTTAATCGCTTCCAGGAACTTCAAAAGAATTTGACCCCAGAGTCACAGGTCCAAAGTGGATATGGTATTCCCTTAAAGGAGAATACGGGCCAGCTCGACGGTGATCAAACACAAGAACTACTCGAAGAAATGAAAGAGCTTTATCAAAGTCTGAATGATTTTCTTCAGCGGGTTATTCCCCATATGCATAGAGAACTTGAAGCGACATCTCAAAACCGAGTCTGGCTAATTGAACAACTCATGGGGGTCACAGGTCTGCTTTAAGTTATCGTCGAAACCTTCTATTAATTTCTCGCCGAAATAATGAAGGCAGAAAACGTGCTATAAACAGCCCTAATCTTGTAGGGCCTTTTGGCCAAAGAACTTTTTGCCCCGACAAAATACTCTGTTTTATCTGGTCAGCATATTCTTCAGGAGTAATTGAGTCCGTTGGTGTCTCGAAGTTTTTCCCGTATTTGACTTCAATTTCATCAAACATTCTCGTTTTAATCCCAGGCGTAACTAAACAAAGAACAGAAACACCCGTCCCTTCAAGCTCAGCGTTTAAACAGTTACTAAAAGCATAAAGTGCGGCCTTCGAAGCAGCATAAGTTGTTGCACAAGGAAAGTGCATTAAAGCAGACACACTCGAGTTATTTATTATCAAGCCTGACTTTTCCTTTAACATCTGAGGAAGAACTCCTCTTGTAAGATGAGTTAGGCCAACGATATTTACCTGAAACATGTCATAGATATCATCAAGAGGCTGCTCTTCTAATAAACCTCCAGTCAGAAGACCTGCATTATTAAACAAAACATCAACCTTTTGGTCTTTTAACTTTTCAATCAACCTTTCGATTTCATCTCTGCTCGATAAATCCGTCTCATAAAACTTAACACTCAAAGCTCCTGCGGCCAAAAGTTCGGCTTCTAAATCTTTCGAAAAACTTCGTCCAATGAGAGAGATGTTTGCTTTCTCTGATGCAAACATTTTACTTACGGCCTTACCAATTCCGCGATTTCCCCCAGTAATATAAATGTTTTTATTTTCAAAGACAGCACTCATTAGAATCACCTAGTATGTAAAAAGTTTGAAATTATTTTTAGCGAGAGCGGAAAATATAAGGCCCAAAATAGTGCATAAAAAATTATAGGAAGACTCCCATAAAGATAAAACACTTCCCAGTATTCTCCCGTAATATAGTTAAATGGGCCTAAAATAGCACCTAAGAGCCCCGCGATAAACAGTCGCCCCTTAAAAAGATTTTCTAGTAATGGTAGGATTGAAACAAAAAGCAGCCAAATTGATAAAAGCCAAATGGGAAAGTGTCCCCAGTTTGTTACAATTTGAGCATAATCTGTCTGCCCCATGAGAAGGTCAAAGCCAAGGCCAACAAAGCAAAGAGCACCGAAAAGTAACAAAAGACTTTTGAGAGGTTTATAAATTTGAAAGATTAAAATCCATGAGATTAGAGGAAAAAATAAAGAGTATAGATCAAGTCCTTTCTGTCCCAATAAAACACTTGAAAACCAACCAATATAAAACCAAATACCGACAATCAGAGGGAGTTTTTTACTCATCTCGTTTGACCTGATATTGAATAAAAACATTTTGAGATTGGCCATTATTATCATTTAAGTTTGACAGTCCTCTATAGCTGAGAAGGTCTTGCGTCTCGAGGTCATACTCAACAATAATTTGATCCACAAAAAGTCTGGCAAAGATATTATTAATTCTCAATCTAAAACTGATCGTTGTTTCGTTTTTTTCTTTTAACTCACCAGAGAAGTTATGAAATCTCTGCTGGGAAATAACACCAATGGAAAGAGGGATACTCTGTTGCTGTAGTTTCTCAAAGTTTATTCTTATGAAATTATCAAAACCTTGCCCAACTATCATTTCATCCTTTGGACGAAACTCACGAGTATTTTTTTTGCCATCCTCTATATGAGTTAACTCAAATTTTTGCTTATCATCACTCCAGACGACCTTCTCTTTCAGATCAAATCGATGATCGATAAAAGTACTTGTTGGAATCGTTGGATGTTGGTCAAATCGACTTTCAAGTTGTGCAAATATCTCACCTTCAGAATTAAAGTAGGTGGCCTGAATTTTCTTAACTTTATTCTCTGAATTCAAATCAACTCGATGAAGTTCACGATAAAGAAATTCTCCAGAACTGGACTTTGCAACCCCCTCGAGTTGAAAACTAGAGGCCCAAACGATAGAAATAAAAAGTGAAATTAAAATGCTCATGTGATCAAAGTATCACAAAGAGACTTACAGGTTATGTAAACTTAGTCTTAAAGATGTGTGTCTAAAATCTGTCCAACCCAAAAATAGAAATTTAAGAGGTTTTCTCTAAAATAACCATATGACTCAGGTAATAAGGTCCAACTGGGTTTACTTTTTCAACAGCTACGACTTTAGCATTCTCGAGCTGGTCAATAAGTTCCATTGAGAGATCTGTTCGGAAACCAAACAATCTTTGCGTGAGAGGATTTGCGGCCTTCGAAAACAATGCATCTTGTTTTCGATCACCTTGAAAGTGACTAATCACAATGACTTTCCCTCCAACCTTTGTCACTCTTAACATCTCATGCAAGAGCTTTTTAGGGTTTGGAACGACAGACAGGAGCGAAGGTGCATAGGTACATGAGAACTGATTGTCATCAAAATCCATATTTTGAGCGTCTAATTGCTTTAGCTCAATTGAAAGATGAGGAAAGTCTGAGATTTTCTTCTTTGCTCCTTCAAGCATCCCCAAGCTCATATCCCCACCGATAACTCTAGTGCCTGGGGCATAGTGACAAAAAGTCAGTCCTGTACCAACTCCAACCTCTAGAACATCTTCGATACCTTGTTCTTTGATATATTCACCGGCACGCTTATGTCCTGGCTTTAAAACAAAGAACAGTTTGTCATAAAATGAGGAAAGTTTATTGTAAATTTGTGCTTTCTCGTCAACTATCATAGATGAGCATCGTAGAGAGTAGGCCTATAAATGTCAAATAATTGTGCTAGCATATTCCAGAAGAAAGGAATATTTCATGAACGATGAATGGATAGCTATTGCAACATGTCACGGCAAAATTGAAAGCCAAATTGTAGTTGGAAGGCTCGAACTAGAAGGAATTGTCACAAAAACTGACTCAGACTCTCTCGGAGACATCTACCCTGGTACAATTTTAGATCGACCAATCACTATATATGTTAAGAACTCAGACCTCACCAAAGCAAAAGAAGTTTTACAAG
>SKIL01000001.1 GCA_007116425.1 Bacteriovoracaceae bacterium
ATTTTTTTATCATAAGAATCACTTCTAAACATATTTACTCCAATACATTTTGGCAGTTTTAATATCTTTGCTTTGACTTCCTTTGTCACCACCAAGCAAAAGAAGAATCAAAGTATTATTCAATTCTCCAAAATATACTCGATAGCCAGGGCCAAAATTAACTTTTATCTCAACACTTTGTTGCCAATAGATTTAATATTTTTCTTACTACCTCCGGCAGCAACTCTATCAATATAAAGAGCTATTCTTGCTTGCGCTATTGTATCTAACTTATCGAACCACTCTGAGAACGGCTCCCTTCCACAAGGAAGTTCTAGCTGCTCAACCTTTTTGTGTTGGCGCATTTTTACCTCCCAAAGGTTATATGTTTTTATAACCACAGTCAACACACAAAGAACAATGCAAACTAGTCGACAAAGTCAAAATCTATAAACATTTGAAAAGACAGAGATAAAAACGCGCTGTATAACCCAACAGTTAAGCTTTGAGGACAGAATTGTCTAAAGGAAAGTATTTAACGAGGATAGGTCTACTGGCACCTAATCCTACGAGGATAGGTCTACTGGCACCTAATCCTTCCGTTGCAAAAATGGAATGCAGTGATGAGAGTATCGAACAGTTTTTATATCTCCATTATAAATCAAGTAGGATTCATTATTATCGGGGTTAAGTTTTTTGTAAAAGTCTAATCCCTTAAAGATATTTTGAGAGAGAGTCTTTGAGAGCTTTATCTCATAAGTTGAAATAGAGGTTCCTTTATCTTCAAGAAGATCAACTTCGTTTCCCACATGATCTCTAAAGTAATAGAATGGCGGGTTTTCAACTTTGTTATAATACCCTTTTAGCTTCTCGCTAATGACAAGATTTTCAAATAAGGCACCCTTGAGCGGATGAGATATAAGATGCTCTTTTTTCTTAATTCCCAATAAATAGGAAGCAAGTCCTATGTCGTAAAAATAGAGTTTCGGTGCCTTTACAAGACGCTTTCGAAAGTTTTTGAAATGAGGTGGTAATAGAAAAATGATATAACTTGCTTGTAAAACAGAAAGCCATGAGTCGACTGTTTTATTGTCTACTCCAATATCGTTAGCGATACGATTCTTGTTTAAAATTTGCCCTACAAGGCCTGCACAAACTTTCAAAAAACTTTCAAACTGGGCCAGATTTTTAATTTCTTTTATTTCTCTAAGATCTTTTTCTAGATAGGTATTTGTATAAAAAGATAAGGCCTCAGTAGGATTAAGCTTTTTATCGATAATACGAGGATAAAATCCTCGATAAAGGAGTTCATCCAATTCTACATCTTCTTTTAGTTCTTCAATTGAAAAGGGAAGTAACTTAACTACAGCAGTTCTTCCCGCTAGAGATTGTGAGATCACATTGGTAAGCTCAAACTGATGACTTCCAGTTAGGATAAAGTGTCCAGGGGTATCAGCAACATCAACAATTCCTTGTATATAGGATACAAGATCGGGAACCCGCTGAACTTCATCTATAATCATTTTATCTGATTGCTGCAGAAAACCTCTCGGATCAATACGAGCAAATTCGCGAATATCAGGATCTTCTAATGTACAATAAAAGTGATTATTAAAGCACTTTTGGGCCAGTGTCGTTTTTCCAGATTGCCTTGGACCTGTAATCGTTATGACAGGATATTGATGCGACAATTTTTTAATTTTTGCTTCCAAAATTCTTTTTATCATATTTACAATATTGGACTTGAATTCCATAATTGTAAACAAAAACATAAACCATTGTTTTTACTGGCCTAAGACAAAGATAATTTCAGAGAAGCTAAAAATGGTCGAAATCTGAAATAGTTTGGGATAGGTCTGCTGGCACCTAACACATAACTTTTAATCTCTATTTAATTTGAATTAGACAAATCGCCGCCTAGGCCGTAACTAGCCATTAAACAAATTTTGCGAAGGGAGGATTATACATGCGACACTTCGGTCTTTTTATAAAAACACTTATTTTTGTCTTACTCTTTTCAAGTTTTGCTCACGCAAAAGTTGAAAAGATTAATTTATTTCAGCGCCAAATTGAACAGATGGATCGCGCTGAAATGGCCCTCTACAAAAAGGCCATCGAATTCTTAGATAAAAACCCAAAGCATATTAGCGAAATTATGGATCCTAGAGAGTATAGACAACTAAGGCATGCGGTACTTAATGACAGTTTTGATGAATATATCGCAAAACAAAAGCCGCGATCAATGTATATAAGAGGAGCAGAAGGACAAAGAGAGAGAGTCATGCTCAATCCCACTTATATTAACTTTGTCGATTTTGCTTACAATCTCAAAGCTTCTAATGATCAAGAACAAATCGTACGCTTGTACACAAGACTCTATCAAACTCTACCTCTAAAATATCGTAATCTTGCCGAGCGTCCTCGCACGGTTCAAAGATCAAATCTTCGTATGGCCCAATCTTATCTCGATAGACTTATGAACCTTATTGGAAGAATTGACTGGTCAAGCATTGGCGATGGTGATGACGATGATCAAGACGATCGACCAGTGGGCTGGGTTTTTGACTGTTCAAAAGAAATTGGAACTAATCCCAATACACCGATAACAAGAGGCGATCGCGCCAGACGTTGCCAAGATTCACAGTTTCACTCAACGAGTTTATTTAAAAATAGCAGCTTTCCTTTAAAATACTATCACACATGTATTCGAAGTCAGGGAAGTAGAGGAACGTGTGTTTCTTTTGCTATCAATTCTATCTTGGCCTCACACCTAATGCTCAAAACAGACGATGCCTATAACTTCTCTGAGCAGTTTACATACTTTTATGGATCTTTTCACTCAAGAGGCTCTGGCCGCTATAGCTATGGACTAAGTACCGCTAGAACTCTCGATAAGTTTGTTGATGAGAGAGTTAAATTTGAGTTTGAGAGATTTTGGAAATATAACCGCTCAGAAGGTATTGCCGATGAGAAAGACTCAAATAATCAGTACGCCAATTCTTGTGATGACTATAATGGGCAGATGTGTACTGGTTTTGCCTTTCAATCGGAAGAGGATATCTCAGGTCCATGGTGGAATAGAACCAGAACCTATACTGTTCCCTATAGAGGTACAAATGAAACTCACCGCCTAAGAGGTACCAACACTCTCAAAGGTTTTTGGACCAGTTCTAGCTCTGCTCTTGACTCGGCCATCTCTCTTTTAAGAGATGGGGAGCCCGTAATTGTAAGTTTTGACGTTCAACAAAACTTTAGAGACACAACTAGAAATGGAATTGTTCGCTATGAAAGCTCTTCAGCAGATAAGGGTGGACATGCCTCTGTGCTTTTGGGGTTTATTTACAATAGTGAATTGCCAAGTGGATTTCCAAGGGCCAAGGAGAAGGGATACTTTATTCTTAAAAACTCATGGGGTAATTGGGCAGGAGACTGTGGTTATTACTATGTAGACTATGAGTACCTAGAAGAGAACTTAAAGAACTTATATACAGTTAGTATCTAAGAGCTTCCAAGGTAGGGATCGCCATCGACGCGATCCTTACTTTTTATCATCTCTTTTTCAACAAACTCACACGCCTGATCAACTTCCATTTGAACTAACCTAGCTATACCTTAGATCAGAGGGATTGGTCTACTGGCACCTAATCCCCCAAATACCGAGAGACCAAATATAAAGGGATAGTTAAAATATTTCGCTCTTGGTGGAAGCCTCTATTTTGGGCCGTAAATTTATAGCACACATGAGGTGAGTAGCGCTTATTAAAAGAGTCAAGACTTTTTGCCTTCCGAGACTTCTCGGACGACTTCACTTCAATCGGAATAATTTCCCCATATTGATGATGCAAGAACTCAAGCTCGGCCTCGCCTTCACTCCACGAATACAGCTCTTGAAAATATCGGTGATACATCTCTTGAGCAATAAAATTCTCAACAATAAATCCTTTATAGCTGCCGAGTTTTTCACTTAGAATCGCCTGCATCGGAATGCCTAACGTAGCTTGTAAAAGTCCAATATCAAAAAAGTACATTTTAAATTTATTTTCTTCGCAATACCCTTTGAGAGGATAGGCCGCTTTTGTCGCAATAAAGGTTTTGATACAAAGTCCGGCCAGCATTAGCCAAGTCAGCGGCCCTCTCACTCTTGAAAATCCTCTTTGATTTGGAATGACATTTTGAAACTTAAAGCGCTTAACTGATTCGTCTTGATACTTCTGCAGTTGAAAGCTAATCGATTCAAAAACGCTTAGAATATGGGTCGATTTATTTTTTCCAGAATGTTTCGCAAAATCACTTCTGTAGCCTTTTAAAAGCTGCAACTGAACATCACGTGCTGCCTGAAAGGCCTGTAGTTGTCCCTTTTTTCTTGCGTTAAAAAACGTACTCAAAACCTCTGGCAAACCACCTAGCGCCATATAAGTTTTCCACTCATCCAATAAGGCGTCATGAGATATCTTAGGTATTGGGTCGAAGTCATTTATTGAAATTTTTTGATAAAAATTAAAAAGTTGTGAGTTAGACTCTGCTAAAAACTCTTCAAATAAAAATGGGCCCATTGAAAGGTATTCTACTTTACCGACAG
>SKIL01000070.1 GCA_007116425.1 Bacteriovoracaceae bacterium
AATTTTATTAAAAAATGTTCTCTGCGCTTTGGCCAGTTGTCTGGTCGAAATAAAAATTTTTTCGGCCAGTGCGTCGATGTTGTGCTCTGCGTAGGGAACGTTTTTGTATGTTTCAAGAAAGTCGATGACCTCCTTATAACCGATACTTTGTAAAGGTTTAAGATTTTTGTCTAAGCCGCTTGAAAGTAGTTGCTCAACCTCAGAGATTAACCCTGACTTAAGCATCAGCATCGCTCGATTTTGTATGAGAGGGTAATGATCGGTTTTAGGCATATTGAGGTAAATATGAAGAGGACGCCAATTAGGGTTGATTGGTTTTGTAAAGTCATAAGCATTTTCTTGGTCAAATTTATTTTTTTCTTCAGAAATAGGTTTATGATGTGTCTTGTAGAAAAGATATGCCCGTGTTAATCGATATCTGTCATTCTTGTGAATGGTATTAAAACTATTAAGATCAAACGTTTTAAGGGCCTCTCTGATGTCGGAAGTTTCCATTTGATCAACTTCTTTTTTTAGTTTTTGAGCAACCTCACCTTTTTCATCAATGAGACTCTGGTTACCGTACATCCCTTTTATTAGAGCTCTCAGGTAAAAAGCGCTACCACCAACTAGTATTGGGACAACATCTTCTGCTAGTAGGCAATTAATAAGCTCTTCGGCCATCTGGCGATATAGCGAGGCGTCGATTGGATTGTCTGCAGTCGTAATATCAATAAACTCATGCGGGATACTTTGCATTTCTTTTTTTGTTGGTTTTGCCGTACCAATATTTAAGTCTTTGTAAAAAAGAAGAGAATCAAAGTTAACAATTCTGGATTTAACTCCCTTTTTAAATAGTTCATCATAGAGAGCGAGTGATGCTTGGGTTTTTCCCATGCCTGTCGGCCCTGAAATAATGACTATATTATATTTCTTTTTATTCATGACCTAAATATTTTCTCCAATAGGTTAGAATTAAGTTCACGAAAAATGGGAGAGTCGAAGTTAAAATTAAGACTTCGTATCAATACGTCGACATCTTGTGGTAAGGTTTCGTATCGATGATCAAATATTTTTTCAAACAAAATATGATCTTCAAAAAGAGATGAAAGCTGTTTAAGACTTCCAACTCTGTGTTCGAGTATTATTTGAATAACCGGTAGTACGAACCTTGAGATTGAGAGGTGTTGAATGGCCACCGGGACAGAACGAAGGACTAATTGTTCTGAGTTTAGAACATCTAGATTTAGGCCTATTTCACTAAGTACTTTTATTACTTTTCTCAGCTGTTCTCGATCTAGACCATCTGGTTGATTTACAGGCTCACTGATAAGTAGGGGAGATACTTCTTCCTCTGCAATAGGGGTATTTTTTAAAATATTCTTCCAGAAATGAGCATAGAGCTTATCAAGTTGTATGAAATAAGTTTTTTGATTTTTCTGATTGTGGTGTAGATAGAAGGGAGTGGGAAGTTTTACCTGTGTAGATGCCTGCTCTGTTGATTGCTTTTTTTCAATATAAAGGTTGTGAGAATCACTCGACTCAAATTGAGTTGATGCAGAATAGTTTTGTTTTGTCGACTTCTCGTCTTTTGCATCTTCTGATTTATTGTCTAGACAGACAGGTCTATTATCATTAATGAGTTTTTTAATAGCATTAGATGTCATCGAGTAGATTGTACCGGCCTTTAGGAACTTGATATGTGTTTTATTGGGATGAATATTGACATCGACTTGATCTGCTGGTGCATCAATCATAAGAAAGTAATGGCCTGTTTCACCTGCCTCCCATAGTGGAGAAGCAGAGTTTAAGATAATCTGATGTAGAGCTTTGTCCATAAAGAGGCGCCTATTCACAAAAAGAAAGTGAGACTTGCCAGCATTTCCTCTTGATGAATTCCCAGAGATAATTCCTTTTACCCTATGTCCATCGTAGTTAACTTCAAATGAAAAAAGTGTTGAGTCTACAGACTTTATTCGTTTGCCAAAAAAAACTTTTTGAACTCTTTGTTTAAAGTCTTCTAAGCTTTTGTCTCTTAAACCCGGGTAGAATTCTTTTTCCTGATCATCCCATTTTAGGCCAAAGGTTATTGTTGGGTTTGCGAGTATAAAAGAAAATATAATTCTCTTGAGAGCGTTTTTTTCAGACTGTTTTGATTTTACAAACTTCAGTCTAGCTGGAGTGTTGTAGAATAGGTCTTTGATATTAATTGTTGTTCCCGAGTTGTCTGACTTCCATGGTGTTAGGCTTTTTTGTACACCTGCATGAATCTCAATTTTGCCTCCTCGATCTTGATTATTAATTGGGGTCGAGGAGCAAGTCAATCTGCATATAGCACTAATACTTGCTAGGGCCTCACCTCTAAAACCAAAACTTTCAAGGGAGTAAATATCTTCGAAGCGTTTTATTTTAGAGGTCGCATGGCGAGCAAACGCGAGAGGAAGCTCGTCTATTGTCATCCCTTTTCCATCGTCTTGGATTGAGATAAGTTCCATGCCATTGTCAATAATATGAATATTTATATTTTTGGCACCTGCATCGATGGAATTTTCAAGAATCTCTTTAACCAGAGCAGCTGGTCTTTCAACAACTTCACCGGCCTTAATTTGATCAATGAGATGTTCTGGAAGTAGTTCTATGGAGGGTGAAGGCGTTGTTTCTTCCAAGCTTTAGGCCCTGAAAAACTGGACTTGGTTTCTCCCGCCTTCTTTGGCCTTGTAAACTGCTTGATCGGCCCGTTTAAACAGTTCGGTCCCCGTTGTAACGCCCTGCCGATAGTCAGCAACCCCGATTGAGGCGGTAACTTTTAATTTTTCACCATCATAAATGAAGTCATGCTGCTCAATGAGCTTTCTCAATCTTTCTGCGATCTCAAAGGCCTGTTTAAGATTCGTGAGAGGGAGAAGAATAACAAACTCTTCTCCGCCATATCGAGCGAAAATATCTTGCTCTCTTACTCCGTTTTTTCTAATCACTGCAGCAAGCTCTTTAAGAACATAGTCGCCAGCATCGTGGCCTTTGGTATCGTTAAGTGGTTTGAAGTGATCGAGGTCAAATAGGATTAGAGAAAGAGGTTTTCCTGTAACTTTTGACTTTTTAACCTCAAGTGAAATCTTCTCATTAAAAAATGCTTTGTTATAGCAACCTGTGAATTGGTCAGTATTGGCCTCACGATTAAGTTTATCGTAAGTGAGCCGCTCTGGATCACCTTTTGGGAGGTATTTGAGAGCAATACTCCCAATTTTTACCATATCACCTTTTTTTAATTCTAGAGCTGATTCAATTCTTTTATTATTAACATAAGTACCGTTTTTAGAGCCCGCATCTTCGACAACCCATTGGTTTGGAGATGTTTGGTACATTTTAAAATGATAACGTGAAATACCGCTAAATTCTAAAGGGATGCTATTGTCAGCATTTCTTCCTGCCGTCATTTGATCTTGATCGAGATTAAAGATTGTCCCATTAAGTTCGCCTCCGACAACTAAAAGTGCGGCAGGCTTTTGGCTTGCTTCTTGTTCTGCGGAGGCCAAGGCAGCTTTAATGTCTGTTAAAACAATGGTTGAATCATCTGATCCCACTTCTTATGTCCTTATTTTCACTAAAATAGTGATTTTTGAATACTAAGAGGAATTGTCTAAGCTCTAGGATTTTAACGCCAATTATGACAGATTACAATAGCTTGGACCAAAAGATTTTTGGTCCAAGTGGATAAAATAGATGTAATTACAGGCAATTAGAATCGATTTAATGAGCTGATCGTAACCAATCGATTGCAAACCTTTTTCCTGCTTCAACTCCTGGTTGATCAAAGGGATTGATTTTAAGTTGGCTTCCCATAAGAGCAGTGAGAGTTTCAAACCATAAAATTAAGCTTCCAAGTGAGGCCTCATCTAATAGATCAATTTTTAATGTAAAGTAAGGTCTTGAAGCTTCTTCAAAGGCCTTTTGTGTTCCTTTGAGTTCGGCCGTAAGGAGTTGGGCCAGGGAAGTTTCCTCAAGAAGTTTTAGTTTTTCTAAAGGAAGCTCTGATTTGAGTTGGTAATCATTTTCGAAGTTTCCGATTTCAATAAAAATAGCACATTTGTCTAGGGGGCCTTCAACAAATAGTTGGACTTGAGAGTGTTGATCTGTCGCTCCATATGCTGGAATGGGAGTCAGGCCAAGGTTTACAGTATTGCCTTCAAGATCAAGTTTTTTCCCAAGGCTTTCGGCCCATAATTGTGTAAACCAAAAAGCAAAATCTTTGAGCCGAGAGCTATATGGCATGATGACTGTTTGAGTAAAGCCTCTTTCTTGTAACTGCCCTAGAGTGTCTACCATCTGAATGAGTTTGTTATTCTCAGGAGGAGATTGAAGAATGAGCTCCTTGATCTTGCTGGCACCGTCTAGAAGATTTGTAATGTCTATATCAGCGAAGAGGGCGGGAAAAAGTCCAACTGCTGTCAAGACACTAAACCGACCACCGATCTCAGATGGAATTGGGAGAGTCGTAATGTCTAATTTTTTTCCTAACTCCAAAAGATCTGATTTCTTTGGATCAGTTGTAAAGATAAAA
>SKIL01000177.1 GCA_007116425.1 Bacteriovoracaceae bacterium
ACCTGATTATTGTTAATGAGCATAAAAAATATCACGACGCCAAGCATCAAAACAGGAGTTTGTAAAAAATACGGCCCTACCATCAAAGAGCAGTATCCATTTCAACATATAAAAACAAACACTTAGACTTATGGTACCTCAAAATAAAGTTTGACATGCAAAACTTACGGTGTACAATTTAAACATCGCTTAACTAAGAGCGTTTAGAATAGTGATGGAAAAATATTATGTATATTTGTATTTGCCAAGGAATAACAGAAGAACAGCTCAAAGCAGCAGCATCTCAAGGCCATGGCCCACAAGAAGCTTTAAAAAAGCTTGGAGTTGGTGAAAGTTGTGGAGTTTGCTTGATAGAGGCCTTAAATAGCTGTCAGTTTGAAACCGCATCACCTAATGAGAAAAAAGTCCCTAATTTTTCGAAAAGTCATACTAAATCAAGCATTCGCTAAGTCAAAATACGCTCTCAGTCATCACAAAAACCATCTTTTATTGATAGGCTTAAATAAGCTCGTTATAATTCAAAGACATAAAAACTCTTGATTAATCTAAGGAGAATCCTGTGAAAGGTAATAAAGATATTATCAACGCCCTCAATAATGTTCTAACCAAAGAATTAACTGCCATTAATCAATACTTTCTCCACGCTAGAATGCTCCAAGACTGGGGACTTGAAAAGCTGGGAGAGCTTGAATACAAGGCCAGCATCGATGAGATGAAACATGCTGATGAATTGATTAAAAGAATCCTCTTTCTTGAAGGTCTTCCAAATGTTCAAAAGTTGGAAAAGGTCAATATCGGCCAAAATATTGAGGAAATCATTGAATGTGATCTAAAGCTAGAACATAACGCTCTTCCAACTCTTCGTGATGCGATTGAGTTATGTGAAAAAGAAAGAGATTATGTTTCAAGAGACCTTTTTCAGTCAATTCTGGCCAGTGAAGAGGGCCATATAGATTGGCTTGAAACTCAAAAAGGCCTTATCGAAAAAGTCGGTGTACAAAACTATATGCAATCTCAAATTGAAATGAAAGAGCATTAATCTCTAATCAAAGGACAACACGTGAAAATCGTACTCAAAAGTTTTGCAGGCCTTATCATGGCAACAGCACTAGTGCTCGGGATCGTCTACGCCCTTGCTGTTCCTCTAGGTTTATTTCTTAATTAGACCAAAGCTTCTTCAGTCTGATCTTTTTTTGGTGGACGAGGTAAACTCGCCACCATAAAGATTGGAATCAATAAAAATAAAGCACCTAAAATATACGGCAACGCCGAACCGTACTGCCAATACAGTAAAGAGGCCAAAAGAGGTCCAAAGACTCTTCCTAATGCACCAAGAGATCGATAAACCCCAATTGCCTTCCCTTGACTATCAGCTGGGCTATAGAGTGAAACAAGGCTGACAAGACAAGGTATTACCAAGCTAGATCCTACTGATAAAAAGAAAAGACCAAAATAAAGCAATAATGTGCTTTGGGCGTAAGCAATAATTAAAAGTCCAGGAACAATGGTCATCATTCCTCTCAGGGCCATTTTTTTCTCGCCGACTTGATTTGCCTTTCTTCTAACGTAACCACCCTGAACAAGAATAAGAATTAGGCCAATAAAAATGAACATTTTAGCGTTATCAAATGGACTGTAATTTAGTCGCTCTACGGCCAAAAATGTCAGAGTAAACTCCATTCCTGAAAAGGCCGTAATAAAAAGGAAATTGCTCATATTGGTGAAGTTGATTCCAGGATAAGGTAGTGGTTTAAAAAGTTTCAAAGGATTGATTGTTCGCTCGGAGGTTCTGACTTTTCCCATGGCCTCTTTTGGTAGAGTCTCTTCAAAATATTTCGCAATTAAATAGATATTTAAAACAGACAAAGCAAAAGCAACAAATGCAGGAACAGAGAATGGGTTTACTCCAAAGCGCTCAAGTCCCGGAAAGTAATCAAGTAAATTGATGAGAGAAAAAACACCACCCATCGCAGGCCCAATAATAAAACCAAGGGCAAAGGCAATTCCAATCGTGGCCATTCCTTTTGAACGATTTTCACGAGATGTTACATCCGCAACAACAGCAGTTGCTGTAGAAATATTTCCACTCATAATACCGCCCAAAAATCGAGCGAGAATAAGTAGTGTAAAGCTTCCAGCAATCCCCCAAAGAAAATAACTCAACGCCAGTCCGACCATTGTGATCATCAAAACTGGTCTTCGTCCAATCCTGTCAGAGATTCCCCCCCAGAGAGGAGCAGCAACAAATTGTAATACAGAGTAGAGAGCACCAAGCGCACCTCCAAACAGTACAATCGACTGCATTGTAAGACCTTTAGATAAATCTACGGCCCCCGCACCAAAAAGCGTATGAATTGAATTAAAAATTAATTGTAAAAAGAAATTTTGAGAATCAACCTCTAAATAATACTGCGCTAACGCGGGAAAGAGTGGAAAAATAATTGAAAAGCCAACAAGGTCTAAAAAGAGAACAAGGAAGACAATCTTTAAAGACTTTTTGGCCACCGGAGACAGTGGTCTAGACTCTTCATACTCAAGCTTTGGAGCTTCTTTGTAAGCTTCTTTTGGTACATCATAAGAAGCTTCTTTTCTGGCCTCTCGATCCCCCTCACAAGTCACCTTTACAAAATCTGCAAAATCTCGACACCAGTCATCTCTATCATTAAGGCAGGGAACAAAAAGAATTTCTCCGCCATGAGGTTCAACCTCTTCTTGAAGCTCGTGGCCGATTTCATCAATCGTCTCAAGGCAGTCGGCAACAAAACTTGGACAATAAACTGCAACACGAGTATTTCCAGCTTTGACAAGGTTTTCTACATAATCATCGGTATAGGGTGTAAGCCATTCTTCTCGCCCAAAGCGCGACTGAAAGGTCATATGCATCTGTTCAGGTTCAATCAAACCTCTTTCAACCAGCTTTTGCTTGATAAGATAAAATGTCTCAAAACAGTGGTTAAAATATTGATCTTCTTTTTCTATGACTCTACGCTTTGGAATTCCATGGAAAGAAATAACAAAATCATCAATTGATTTTCCATCTTGTCTGAACTCACCAAATTTTTCGGTAATAATCTGAACAGAGTTATCAATAAAAGCCTTTGAACGATGAAAGTCGGTTAGAAACTCAAAAGGAGGAATTAAAACTCTATTTTTTAATTCAGCAGCAAAAGCGTCCATCCCGCTGGCAACAGTGCTTTCTGAATACTGTGGAAACATAGCGATAGCGATCAATTCTGTTGCGGGAGAATTTTCTTCTCTGACGTCTTTTTCCCAATCATCCCAAACATCTTTTATTCGCGGAGAAGACAATAAGAAAGCATGGTTGATTTCAATTGTCTCAGGGTCTAAGTGAGACTGAACTTTTTTAGCAAACGCTTCCGTTATTGTAATAAGGGGAAAGCTTTGACCGTCCCAAATGCGTGAATAGAGTTTCGCAGACCTTTTTGGTCGAAAAGGTAGGACAAAACAATTTAGAATGACTTTCCAAACAAGAGGATTAATATCGACAACTCTCGGGTCTCCCAAAAACTCTCGCAGGTACTCACGAACATCTGAGGTACTTGGTGATTTTGGGCTTCCCAATTGAACTAAAACAACTTTCGTTTTTTTTGACACAAATCCTTCCCTAAAGCTCTCGTCTTTTGCGATTTATTTCGATATGAGATAAATTAAAATAACTCAATATCTCTAACAGATTCATTGCAAAAGGATAAGGGCCATGGCGCGACAAAAAGCTTTAAAAACGACAAAAAAGTCATCAACACCTAGACGGCCAAAAAAAGTTGTTTCAATGCACCCCTCAAGAAGTGGAGCAGAACTTCAAGATCTTAAGCTGGGAGAATCCCACACGGAGTATCCGACAAGTTATGATCCAAAAATCTTGGAAACTTTTGCAAATAAACACCCTAATAGAGATGCTTGGACAACTTTTGTTTGCACTGAATTTACCTCTTTGTGCCCGAAAACGAACCAGCCAGACTTTGCAAAAGTCTTTATCAATTATATTGCCGACAAAACGATGGTTGAATCAAAGTCACTCAAGCTCTATTTATTTAGCTTTCGAAACCATGGAGACTTTCATGAAGACTGTATCCAGAAAATTTGCGACGACTTGACAAGGCTGATGAAGCCACGATTTATCGAAGTAATTGGTGAATTTACTCCAAGAGGAGGTATCGCCATTTTCCCTTACGCTAGCGCTTCTAACTCGAAAAAAGAATACAGGGAATTATTGCGTCACAGGCAACTGAATTATTCGCCAGGCAAATACAGCTGTGATCTTTCAAAAGTATATTAAAGGATAGGCCCTCATAAATAATACTCACATGAGGGCCAACTCAAGGCATTTTATTTATTCAATAATTTCGAGAACAGATCGTTTTTTTAGCTTAGTAGAAGCAGCGTTTAAAATTGTTCTTAACGCTCTCGCAGTCCGTCCCTGCTTTCCAATAACTTTACCAAGGTCAGACTTATCAACTTTAAGCTCAATTACAGTAGTTTGCTCTCCTACAATC
>SKIL01000210.1 GCA_007116425.1 Bacteriovoracaceae bacterium
AAGAGCTGTAATCACATCAGCAAAATCATCTAACGCGTTTATTTCGTCGAGTCGTCGAATCTCACCAAACATTTTGTCTCTTACTGTATAATCATCAAAAAACCTTGTATTAATTGGCCCAAGTATGTGATCCCAACTTTTGGCATCGACAGCGCTCATTGCTTCGAACAGGTGTGGAAAGGTTTTGTCCCAGCCAGTACATACAAAGAAGTTTTTAAAATTGCCATGAAGGAGAAAGCCCTGTAGATAGCTTACCTGGGAACAGGCTTCGAGTCTTCTTTGCTCTCCAACTCCAATGACTCTTGAGTTTAAATCAGGAGGATCTTGCTTGCTACAAGACAGCACTAGAACAAATAAAACGACGAGACCAAATAAATATTTCTTCAACAAGACCTCAGTTTGAAAGCATAATCACCTTTCTAGCATCACCATTGTTTACTCGAAAATTCGTAAACACTATATTCGACACATCAGACTGCTCAAAGGTTTCACCTTCATCACCTTCAGGACGAACTAGCTTTTGCGTTGTAGTAATCTTCACTCTTTTTGGCACTCCAAAACCAGAGACATTTTTATACTCAATTTCTTTTTTAACTGTTGTTCTTTGAATCCCCTGAATTGAGCTTATTTCAATTTCATCTAAAACCCACTTATTGTCAGACCACGATTTTGGACTCATTTTCAACTCACTCGTATTCGCCCCCATTGGACTTTGAGTCCTAATTCTTGTCATTCGTCCCTTATTATCAAAGTTAAGGAATATTTCATTAATCATTTTTGAATGAGTCGGGTCCTGGCCAATCACCTGGGTTCCACCTTGAATACTCTGAGTCCTCAAGTTATAGCCTCTCAAGCGATTAGTAAGAGGCTCGGGAATAACTAGCTCCATCCGGTTTCGAACCATTGTGGCCAACTGAGACCGCATCTCTTCAAACCCTTCAGGAAGTCCTGCAACAATTATTTCAAATCGACCGGGTGCCAACCAATACACTTGAAAATAAACGTCCACAAGTTCAACCCGCCCCAAGGCTTCTTCTACATATTCTTTGAGTCCGTCATATCGCACCTCAAAAGCAAGATCTCTTAGTCCTGCATCCTTGGGATTATAACTTCTAATATCAAAGTTTCTAACCAAGGCATCGGCACTTTGACCAAATGATATGCTTGGAAACAATAATACCGATAATGTGAATAGACAGAGTAGATTTTTAACCATAGTTTCCTACCTTAATTTTATAGCTTGCTATATTTTATCTTTAAAATGCTTTAACTTATATAAATGAAAGAATTTCCTGCCAGCCATGATTGACCGGCACAGTCAGGTAGCGAGGTCTTTTAATTGTAACAGCGCCAGGACGCCCCTTGATCCCTTTAATTCCACCGACTTCAGAGTATACGAGATTAACCTCCGAGCGCTTTACTCCAGAATAATGTGCAATTGCACCAGCGATTGCAGTAAGAGCAATGCTATTAAGCTCAAGTAAATTCTGTATTCTCAAAACAACATGACACCCCTCTTCATTATCTATGTGAAGCCACATATCATCTTTATTTCCCCAACTTCTTAAAAAGTCATTACCTTTAGCGCTTTTTCCAATTCCACCCGAAAACTCACCAACCTTAAAAAAGTCGACTTCATTTTGATTGGCACGAATGTCCTTTTGATGAGCTCTCCCTAACTTTTCGCTCCTACTCATATCTTTCCACACAGGAGCTTCGTATCTTTTATAAGCAGTCTCTATCTCTTCTAAATCCTCACCATCTAATAAAGACGCCAGTTCGCTCCTGGCCTGATCTAACCTAACTGACAGTATCCCCTCACCTTTTCTTAATCTTTTTGCTTTAGAATATATCAAATCATATATTTTGCCCTGGCCCTCACTTCCATCAACTCGAATCTTTACGCCCTCTACTAAAAAGTGCGGTGGAAGAATATTGCCAAGGTCAACTTTTGAATCAGCTATTTCATATAATTTACGCCATTTTTTATTTGTTTCTAAATCTTGAGAAATATTTGTAATTTTTCTTTTTAAAAATTTAATTTTCTTCTTTATAACTTGCCGAGAGCTTTTGATAAGATAGATACCAAAGGCCTTATCGCTATTCATTGCAGATGAATCTTTCTCGAAATCTCGTTTTTTTATACTCTTAATAAAGTCTTGATATATTGCCAAGGGGTCTGGAATCTCTAATACTTCTTTCCTTTTTCCCTCCCAACTTTTAAGAACGGTCTTCTTTTGGTTTCGCTCATGGGTATGGCAGATGCAAAAGTAGAGCTCATTGCCGGAAGGAATATAATAAAAGTCTTTAGCTTGATCTTTTTTTAAAAATTGCAAGTGGCACATCTTTTCTTTCTCATGCCAAACGCTATTAACAAGTCTCCAGTTTTTAAACTCTCCCCTCATGAGTTCAAGAAATTTATCTTTGACTCGATACCTTGAAGGAACTATACCTTGATACACTCCGAGCCCAACGCACTGACCACCCCTACCAATATAGATATAATGTGTTGCTCCGACTTCGCGACAATATAAACATATGGCCGAAGCAGAACTATAAATTTTCTGTACTTTTAATCCATTTTCAGGAATTAGCGCCGCAATCAAACTAGCGCTTTCCTTCAGATTATTATATTTTTGCTCCATGAATACTATCCCACTCATTTATGACCTTGAATCGACAGAGCTTCTAGATTGGCAAAGCGTTATCGACGCACTTGTCAAAAACTCTCATTTTAATGCCACAAAACATTCTTTAAGAGTTCCACCTGATAGAGTCGATCTCAAGGCAATTGAATACGACTACAGTATAACTGATTCATTCATTTTACACTATGAACAACTTAATAGCTTACATTCACAGCATATTTCATCACTTCCGTCTGAACATAATGTCTATGAGATCATTCCTTTTCTCAAAAAACATCGCGTCTTCGAAATTCAAGAACTCAATATTATCGCTAAAATTACTGAAACGAGTGGACGTGTAACAAAAACAATCAATGAACTTTTTCCTCAAAACAACTTCCTTTATTGCGACCATCATAAAAACCTTACTCTCTTTACAAGAAGGTTTCGTGAACTTGTTGATCACAATGGAGAAATTCAATACCACAAAGAGCCAAGACTAAATAAGCTCTTTAAAAAACTGACCCAACTTGAAGGTAAGATTCGTCACCTTATTCAAACGATCTCGCAAAGTAAAAGTTTTCATGGGCGTCTTCAGTATGAAACTTATGACATTATTAATGATCGTTTTGTTCTCGCGGTTCGATCAGACTCGTATGAGTCTCAGCTCGGTCCAATTATTTCAAAATCAGCCTCTGGCCTTACTCTTTTTGTTGAGCCATTTGACCTAAGAAACCTTGCCAATGAGAGACTTGTTATCAGAGCAGAAATTGATGCCGTCATTGAACAAATCTGCAGAGAGTTTTCTCAAATGCTTTCGGATTATTCCGAGATTATTTTGAACAAACTACACTTTCTACAAAACTTTGATGACTTCAACTCGCGAGCAAGCTTTGCTCTTACTCATAAACTCAACCGACCGCAGATTGACTTTAACAACAAGCGTATTGAACTACATGATGCTTTTCATCCATTACTTAATGAACCGGTGAAAAACGACGTCACAATCAATGACTCTGAGAAAGGCTTGATCATAAGTGGGCCAAACACTGGTGGAAAAACAGTTTTGCTTAAAAGTATAGCACTCTGCTACCTCTTTTTTTACAAGGGTCTGTTTGTCCCCGCAAAAAAAGCAAAGATCTTTCCCTTTAATCAAATTTTTTATTTCAGTAACGACTTTCAAGATATTGGTCAAGGCTTAAGTTCTTTTGCCTCAGAGTCATTGCGATATCTTAACATGATAAACAATATCCAATCTTCGTCACTTGTAATCATTGATGAGATATTTAACTCTACTTCATCAGAGGAAGCTTCTTCACTTGCGCTTGGGCTTCTCGATCTTATTTATAAAAAAAATCAGTCTAAAGTTGTTCTTTCTACTCACCACCAGATGCTTAAGACAATGATTCACTCTGATAAGTCTTATATTTCCTCTCACATGCTTTTTGATCTAGAAAACAATCGCCCTTTATATAAGATGCAGTATGGTGAACCCGGAAGTTCACTTGCTTTTGTCATCTTTGACAAACTTGTTAATGAGTTTTTTGGAGGAGCAACAGAGCTTAAAGAAATAACTCTAAAAGCAGGACAGGTTTATGATAAGAAACAAATGTCTTATGAGTCTCTGCTTCAGGAGGTTTCACAAAAAAATGCGCAGCTAACGAAGCTTCTAAGAGAAAATAGAGATCTCAACTCAGAACTTAAAAACCAAAAGAAATCCATGGAGGGTGTTCTTACTCTTGAAAAACAAAAGCTCCTAGAGGATTTTAATCGCAAGATCAACACCCTACTTTCAAGAGCAAGACAACTAAAGGCCGAATCTGCCAAGCTAACAAAAAAAGATTTTGAAAAACAAGAATCTGAAA
>SKIL01000284.1 GCA_007116425.1 Bacteriovoracaceae bacterium
GATAGAACCAGTCGCCCCAATAATCATGGCCGTTCCCTTGTATTGATGGCCTTTTTTTTCTGTAATGTCCATTTTGTCGATTGCATATTGAGCGGCCCATAAAGTTGAGCATGCAGAGAGTGAATTTCCCGTTGTTACGGGAATGGGACTTCTTTTGGCCACGGTCACACCTGCATCACCAACAATCTTAGTGTAGGCACCTAGTCCAATAATTTCGCAACCCGCAGTCCTGGCCTTTTCAGCTAATCCCACGAGTTTGTTATATATGACTTCTGGGTCTTTTTCTAAAAGCTTTCTTGGTGTGTCTGAAACAGCGTAAATGAGTCCTTCAACCTCTTTGCCGGTTTTAACGCTTTTTACCCCATTTATTTTTCCGTAGAGAAAACCCGGATAGTGCGAAAATAGATCTTCAAGGGGTTTTTCAACAGGTTTTAAGTAGGGCTTGATATTTCGTAAAAGAGGGTGTCGAAAGAGATCCTTCATTGATAGGGGATGAATGATAAAGGCAAACTTCTTATGATTATGAATTTCTTTTTTTGAAAGCTTTATTTGTTGGGCACTTAAGTTGAGCTTTTCAACCCACTCGATAATTTCGTTCTCAGAAAGTGTTTCACCGACAGGCATAGAGCTTTGGATTAATCCTTCGAGTATACCAAAAGTGAATTGAGGGATATCTACCGGGGATTGCATCAGGGAAACGACTCTCTCAGCATTTGCGGCCTCTAATTTTCTTTTCAATCGCTCTGTTAAGCAATCTACAACGACAGTTTTTCCTTTTAAGTGCTCCATGTCGATGAGGTGAAGTTGTGTCTCTGTTCCTAGAAAGATCTCTGATTCCATAAATTCTTTTAAGAAGGGAGTCTCACGGAAGTTAGAGAGTGAAAATGAGGCAAAGGTTTTTTTCTTTATATCTCTTCTTTTGAGCAGAGGTAAAAGGTATTTGAAAAATCTTTTTAAGGATTTAGAGCTTCTGAAAAATTTTGGTATTTTCCCGTATGAGTAAGGGTCAGCAATGATTAGCTGATTTTTTTGTTCTTCCAGAATTTCCAATAGGGGGAACACGGTAAGGCCACTGTAAAGCGATATTTTTTTACGGCCAAGCAGTTCTGGCCTTTTAAAGAAAAACTCCCTGAGTGACCAAGGTAAAAAAGTACTTTTGAGGTACCTTCCATCAAATACGGGGGTTTCTTTTATATGTTTGAGTAAATCTTTAACTTTTGGGTGAATAAACTCAATAGAGGAGAGTTGGTATTGTGGTGGGATTCCCGAGATGCAAAAGGCATCACATTTTCCGTCGAAACGTTGAATCAGTTCTTTTCCCAGTTCATAATCAAAGTTTAAAGCAAAGTGTCTGATGCGGATTTTTTTGCCATCAAAAAATACCACTTCATCAAAGCTTGTGCCTTCACTTGCCATGGCCAATGAAACAATCGATTTTTGATCTTTCATAAACTGGCCCCTTCTGATGAATAGCTCTCTTTGAGCCCTTTAATAAAAATAGGCCGATAATCTTTAAAACTTGGGTGGAATTCAGGACCAAGCTTTTTTGCTTGTTCGAGAAAGTTTATTTGGTTATATCTCGTTTGCAAATTCATATAGTCAAAAACTTCATGTGGAACGTTCAGCTTTTGTGCCAAAACGGTTTTACCGTATTTTAATGGTCCAATGGGTCTGAGTTTTATTTCGCTACCAATCGCATTTAGACCGATGGACATGAGTTCAATAACTGGGGGAGAGTCCGGGCAAAAGAGATGGTATGTTTTTAACTCTTTGTTTTTCTTTCTCGACTTGCTCCACTCTAAGGTCGTCGATGAAATAAATTTAGCTGCCACATCAACGGGAATAATTGGGATCACACTTTGGGTATTTACAGGAATTGGAAAGCGCAGCTTACTTGATGTGAAGGGCCCAATTTTTCTGAATATTGGATTCCACTTTCCAAATTGTTTTAAGCGCCTTAAGACTTTTGAAATTTTACTAAACACTAGATAAGGGCCATCTGCCTTGAATGCCAATGGGTCACGAGAGTCACCAAGGATTGCTCCTGGGCGATATATAATCTTATGTGCAGGTAAACAGGCCCTTCTCACTAGCTTTTCACTTTCATACTTTGTTTGAGCGTAGGGATTCATTACATCGCTAGGCTGTTCAAGCTCATCTTCTTGGTATTCTCTCCTTATATTTCCTGCTACTGCAATTGATGAAATGTGAGCGAAAACTTTAAGTGAGTTGCACTCTTTTGCAAAATTAATTAGATTTTGAGTTCCAAGTACATTAGTCAGATAATTTTCTTTATGTGTACTTTTAAGGTCATATTTTGCAGCACCGTGGATAATCGTTGTGACTTCTTTTTGAACATTTTTCATCTGGTCTAAATCATCGAAAATCTCGTCTTTGGTGATATCTCCAGTCACGATGACGACTTTTTTGTTGTTTTCGATAGTGCCAGAGATTTTATTCTGAGAGCTCCTTCGCGAGAGAACATATATTTTTTTTTGTGAACTGTCTTGAATCAATTCTTTTAAAATATATGAACCTAAATATCCTGAACATCCAGTGATGAATGTGATCATTGAAGTACGACCTCTGGCGGTGATAAAGTGTTTACATCTTCAGTAAGCGCATTGTGAAAAGGAGAATAAACTTTTAAGGCCTTTGGCGCGATCTCGATATCGTATTCACTCTCGGCCTTAAAAACTTCACCATCACCAAAAAATGGAAAAGGTGAGTTTGGATTTGAAGATTTTATTTTTATTTTTTTTGTTTCAAATTGGATAAAGTCAGGATCATTGTTGATCGGAACTTGAAGTGCAATTTTCGTAATACACTCAATGAGATTTGCTCTTGAGGCATGCTTTAAAATAGAGACATTGAATTTTCCGTCGTTGTTGAGGGTTTTGGGGGCAATAAAAAAAGTTCCAGCAAGCACTGGTTGATTGTTGATGAGAATAATCGGTGCTGTGACTTCATCATTAAATTCTTCAGACTCAAACTTTACAGTGTACCTTTTAAGTTCAGGCCTTAATAACTCAGTGGCGAGCATCGCTGAGTATATTTTTTTTCCCGTTAACCTCATGATTTGCTTTACGAGCGGAAATCTTTTTCTCAAAACATTTATTTTTTGAGAAACACTTGCTCCGAGTCCTACACCACCGTTTGTTGCCATATAGCGCCCATTAATTGAAATCAAGTCAATGGCCTGAGTCTGGTTCATGCGAACCGTGTGGATGACTTTGTTTAGATTGCGATGATTCCCTAGATGAGAAGCAAGATCGTTAGCGGTACCACTCGGGATGACGAGTAGGGAAACATTTTTATTTGCCAAGTGTTGAATGAGAGTGTTTACCGTCCCGTCTCCACCGACACATATAAAAGTATCGACATCCCTTTCGAGGTCTTCTTGTATTGAGTTTTCAAGTTGAGTAAGGTTTTCGGGAGAGTGGTATAAAAGAGTGCTTCTGAACAAATGGCGCTGAAGATGAGAGGCCCAATTTTTTCCCTCTGACCCGGATGCACGCTTATTCATGTAAACACTTATTGATTGCATAAAACCCCCTCTACGACTCTCTCATATAGTTACTAGCAAAAAATTCACACTTTCATCATCCTCTGCTGGTTTTTATGTATTTTTTACATGGCCAATTACATCGCACTCTCTAAAGAGTAGAAAACTATAGTGTTTTTATAGAGAGGAAGAATGAAAATTCTGGTTGTCACAAGTAAGGTCACTTTTATGCCCCGAAACTATTCCGACTTGATTGTCGGTCTCATGGCCCAGTGTCCACAAATTCAAGGTCTCGTGATTCACGATAATGCAGATTTAAAAACCTTTATGAAGGGATTAGGGCTTTTTATTTTTGGTGCTCCTCGAATCGGAACCTTACTTCTTAAAAACTTTATCTCTTCATTTTTTGGTGGGCGTGAAGCTGCTTATCGAGCTCAGTCCTTGCCCGTTAATCAGTTTCAGAACTTAAACTCAGATGAGGCGCTCAGCTGGATACGCTCACATGATTTTGATCTGATTTTAAATCTTCGCACTCGTTGTATTTATAGTAAGCAGCTTCTTTCAATACCAAAAATTGGTTGTGTAAATTTGCATCATGGACTTTTACCCGATGATCGTGGAACTTTGTGTGATCTTTGGGCATTAAGTGAGGGAAGATATGCAGGCTTTAGTTTGCATGAGATGACTTCTAAACTTGATGACGGGCGAATCTTTGATGTTCAAACTGTTGATAGTGGTAATGAAAAGAATTTTTATCAGTACCTCCTAAAAACCAAAGACTTAGAACTTAAAAGTCTTGAAGACTTTATTCATATCGTCTCTGAACTTGGCCATTTACCTGACGGCCAGGACAACACTTCTAATTCAATCAAATACTTTAAATCACCAAAAATAAAAGATCTTAGATATCTTCGTCAAAGAGGAATGAGTTTATGAGTACCAGTGCAGAATATGATCTATTAGTTA
>SKIL01000381.1 GCA_007116425.1 Bacteriovoracaceae bacterium
CTCGAAGATCTTGTTTCTATCGAAAAAGAAGGCCGAGAGGATTTCATGGTCTCTCGCAGAGAAGTTTTGCTGTATAATTAATCATTATAAGGAGAATTCACATGACAATTAATCACAAGATGTCGCTCGATGAGGCCATAGTGTTACTTAAAAACGCGGTTAAAGAATCCAATGTAAAAAAACAGCCACACATTGACCTCACATTAGTTGATGCTCCAGAACGATCAAAGTATCAACTCGCACTATTTATCACCCAAAATGCTGTAAAAAACAATATTATTAGTGAAACAGAACTCAAGACAAAATTAGGTTTGATCGAGGCAAAATAATGCAATTTGAGCAAAGTCCATTTTTTAAAGGTGTTTTGTCAAATGTTCCTGAAGCTCTTGAACATACCAATCATTCAAAAGTAATTCTTTTCGATATGGACGGGACTCTCTTAAACTCTGAACCTCTTCACGCGCTTGGAATGTTGGCCGTTCTTGATCAAAATTCACGCAGCAATATTTTAAAAAATGCGGCCGAAATCCAGAACAAGGTCGAGGGTAAGGCCGACCCAGACCTTTTGTATACCCTCATTGAAGACCAGGTTATTTCGGTACCCCAGGAGCAAAATATTGAGGACTTCATAGAGAGTTTTATTGCTCAAAAAACAGAGGTCATGGCCGAGCTTCTTTTAGAAATTTTCAATAAAACACAAAAACCTTCGACTAATGCCATATTAAAAAAACTTAATTTCGAAATAAATTTATCCAAACTTCAAAAAAGCCTCTTTATTCCTGAAATAACTGATTGGTTAGAAGTTTTAAAACAAAATGGCAAACATATGAGCGTTGTCACGGCCTGTGAGAATGATATGACTCATAACCTGTTGACGTTTTTTAAACTTGATCATTATTTTGACATGATCATCACGAGACAAAGTACAGAAAAAACTAAGCCACACCCAAGGCCATACCTCTTTGCAATAGAAGAATACTCTAGAAAGTTTGATAATAGATCGATCAAAGCACAAGAAGTTCTTATTTTTGAGGACTCTCACACAGGGTTAAGTTCGGCACTCGGAGCAAACTTACCAACTTATCAAGTTAAATGGTATGAAGATGCAAAAGAAAATATTTTTAATGACTTGAAGGATCGAACCCCATAATTTCAAAAACATCGTCCATGAATTTTCGAGTTAAGTCGCGACAAAAAATGAAGGCATCACCTCGGGGACGTTGAATCTTGTCCTCCTTCAAATTATCAAGCCGCTCAACGCTTAGATAAGGGAGCTCCTGAAGGATGTCTACACAGCCTTTTAGATAGCTGTTTTGGGCCATATATAAAGCGGAACTCAAAGAAACTAGTTCCTCTCGCTCACGAGCGTGAGGGTCGTGAGGCTCAATAATGTGAACACTCGAACAAGAGCTGATTAAAACAAATAAAAGTGATAAAAGAAAATTAATCCGAAACATCTTTCTTATTGATAACGCGGAAGTCTGCATCAAATGTATTCTTCGAGTTTGATGAATCGCTAGAGGCATCTTTCTGCATGCGGTCATTAGCATTATGTCTTTTCGTATAAAAGCTGGAGTTCTTCACCTTAAAAAGCTGTCGATAAATACGCCAACTACGTAAGAGTGACATCACAAGCATAAAAAAGAGGTAAAAAGCAATAAATTTAAGTATAAGAGTCAACACAAATTAAAAACCTTATGTTATAAATCATGGCGGATAATACCAGAAAAAACGCCTTTGCCCAAATATTTGTGAGGACAACATGACCGAGGAAGCTGCACAAAACTCAAATAATAATCAAAAACAGAGACTTGTTCATTGGGCCGATACAACGGCCAATCGAATTATTAAACAAAAGGGTGATAAGCAACTTTATACGCTGGCAAGTGGTATCACCCCCTCAGGAGTCGTACATTTTGGGAACTTCAGAGAAGTTATCACCGTTGACTTTGTCGCAAGAGCACTAAGAAGTTTAGGAAAGGATGTAAGGTTTATTTTCAGCTGGGATGACTATGATACATTTCGCAAAGTGCCCAAAAACCTTCCAAAGCAAGATGAACTCACCAAATATCTTTATCGCCCAATCGTAGACACACCTGACCCACACGAAGAGGCCCCCTCATATGCTCAATATCACGAGCAAAAGTTTGAATCACAACTCGAAAAGGTAGGTGTTGAGGTCGAGCCGATTTACCAATCAAAAAAATATAGGGCCGGCGACTACTCATCAGAAATTATAAAAGCATTAGACGCAAAAGAAGATATCGCACAAATTCTAAACCAATACCGATCAACACCTCTTGATCAGGACAAATGGTGGCCTGTATCTGTCTATTGTGAAAAATGCCAAACCGATCACAAGACGAATATCACGAGTCGTGAATCATCAGACAAAATTTCATACCAATGCGACAACTGCGGGCACTCTTCAGTACTCTCCATCAAAGAAACATCTCATCTTAAACTCCCTTGGAGAATTGATTGGCCAATGAGGTGGGCCTACGAAAAAGTCGACTTTGAGCCGGGAGGAAAAGATCACTCGAGTCAGGGGGGAAGCTTTTCAACAGCAAAGGACATTGTAAAAATATACGATTGGGAAGCGCCTGTTTATTTACAATATGATTTTGTAAGCATTAAAGGCATGGGGGGTAAGATGAGCTCTTCGAGCGGAAATCTTGTCACCGTAAATGATGTCTTAGAAATATATACGCCAGAGATGGTTCGATGGATATTTGCCAGCTATAAGTCAAATGTCGACTTTGCCGTTAGCTTTGACTTAGATGTGATCAAGACTTTTGAAGATTTTGATCGACAGGAAAGAGTCGCTTACGGTGTGGATCAGGCCAATGATAAGAAGCGTCTTCTGGCCCAAAGAGTTATGGAATTATCCTCCGTAGATCAGACTCAAGAGTTGACCTTTACTCCAGAACACCTTCCATTTCGTCCAAGCTTCAGACACCTCACAAATATACTCCAAATTTTCTCAGGTGATATTGCCAAAGCTCTAGAGGTTTACAAGGCACAATCCCCAGAATCATTTTCAGGTGCTAAAGCAAAATTAAATGAAGAAAAATTTGTCCAAAGGGCACAGTGTGCACTCAATTGGCTAGAAAAATTTGCACCAGAAGATTTTAAGTTCTCACTTTCTGAAAGAAAAATTCAGGCCGAAGAATTAGGTCTCAATGATAACCAAACGAATTTCGTTCAAAAGCTATCCATTGTTTTAAAAAATGAATGGGAAGAGTACAAAACTGATTCCGAACTAAATGATAAAATATACGAAGTGATGCACTCGTGTGAGTTAAAACCCCTTGAGGCCTTCCCACCACTATATAAAATGCTTATTGGAAAAGAGAAGGGCCCAAAGCTAGCTGGTTTTATCCGGACAATTGGAAAAGAAAAGGTTAACGAACTGATCTAAAGTGATTCAAGGAGTTTAATCAATTCAGTATGTTGATACTTTTTAGCATAATCGAAAGGGGTAAGTCCCCTTTCGTCAGCTAGCTCTGCAAGTTCAACGGCCTTTGCCTTAAACTCTTGACTCGCGAGAACTTCTTTCAGCCACTCAGTACTGGTTTCATGTCCTTCAATACCAATAATATGTAGAATATTGCGTCCTCTAAAGTCGGACACGTGGATATTTGCACCATAATCAATCAATTTTTGTGCAACTGAAACACGCCCATGCCGAAAGCTCTCATGTAAAAGAGACCAACCGGCCCTATTTGAAAAATGGTTTGGATTTGCGCCATTAGAAAGAAGAGTTGCAACAAAGTCGACAGCATCAGAGTTAACGGCAAAATTTAGAGAAGTTTCACCTCTACTTGTTTCACGGTTAAAAATCTTACGAATAAAACTCTCATCTTGAAACAAGCTTCGATACGAACGAAGTAAATCATCTAAGCACTCATAGCAAGATGATATAACAGAGCTCATGATGCCATCAATACGATGATCTGAAATCTGTTCGAGTTCACGTTCTATTAATTCAAATAACTCATTATCACTTTTACTCTGATTTTGAGATAAAAGCATATGGACAATTTTTAGTTCTGACTTAATAAGGTGTTTATATTCAAGACTATCTGAAATACTGCTTTGAGTTTCAAGTTGACCACCAGAGTCCGCAGACTTACTTCCGCCCAACATCGCAATTGACTCATCACTGTTTAAAGTTTCTAAGTGGTTTACAAAAGAATGCTCACCCATCGCATCTGTCTCACTGACGTAGACAATCTTCTCTTGAAAGCTATTTATATAATAAAGGCCAATAATAACAAGAATCCCTATAGGGAAAAAGTATTTTAATTTCATTCGAGTCTTCATCCTACTCTTAATACTAATCTTAATACTACTCTGGGATAAATGGAGCATATGCAGGAAAGAAAAATTCTTTTTTGTATTCAAATGATCTAGGCCTATCGACAGACTCCCAAAGAGCAATAAGCATTTC
>SKIL01000196.1 GCA_007116425.1 Bacteriovoracaceae bacterium
AGTCCTGCAACCATCGCTAATGGATTCGCACTAAGTGTTCCTGCCTGATATACGGGACCTGCGGGGGCTAAGGTTTCCAGTATTTCGCTTTTTCCTGCAACAGCTCCAACAGGCATTCCTCCACCGATTATTTTTCCATAGGTTACAAGGTCAGGCATAATATTCATCTTCTCGGCCATTCCACCAAAGGCAACTCTAAAGCCTGATATAACTTCATCAAATATTAAGAGAGCATTATGTTTTAGACACAGGTCTTTAAGCCCCTGTAGATACTCTTTAGACTGAATGAGAAGACCATTATTCGCCGGTAAAGGCTCAACAATAATTGCTGCGATTTGATTAGGATGTTCCTCAAAACATTGCTCTACTGCTGCTAAGTCATCTAAGTCTAAAATAAGAGTATCTTGGGCCACGCCTTCTGGAACTCCTGCCGAAGACGCTTCCGCTTGCCCGGCCAGACCCGATCCTGCTTTGATAAGCATTGAATCGAGGTGTCCATGATAGCAGCCATCAAATTTGATGATTTTATTTTTACCTGTATGACCTCGGGCCAATCTAATTGCCGTCATTACAGCTTCTGTACCCGAGTTTACAAATCTGATTTGATCAACATGAGAAAGTCTTGAAACAAGAAATTCTGCAAGCTCAAGTGAGTAGGGTTCACATGCACCGTAACTCCATCCTCTTTCTAAAGCTTGCTTAAGTTCTTCTTCTACGATTTTATTCCTATGGCCAAGGATCATTGGCCCAAAGCTCATGCAGAAATCGATATATTCCTTACCTTCGATATCGTAAATAAAGGCCGAGTCAGCTCTTTGAATAAAGCGAGGTGCCATTGGAAGTCCTTTGAAGCTTCTGACTGGTGAGTGAACTCCTCCTGGTACAATTTTTTTAGACTTTTCAAATAATTGCTGGTGATGATCAGACATGTATTACCTCTATTATAGTTCTTTTGATATTTGGTTTAGAAACTCTTTGTATTCTCTAATTGAGCAAAGCGGAATTGGGGACATTTCAAGCTCTTTTAACCCATCATATGTTTTTCCATGGCCACAAAAATGAGTTTTGTCCTTTATATTTGGAAATAATTCTAGGTACTTCTTTGCTTGAAATTTACTACTCCAATAAAAACAGGACACTTTTTCGATTTTATCTTTAAGGCCTGTTTCAAAATCTTCTTCAGTTTTTCTATCGTATGACTCAACAATCGGCCCAAGAGGGGACTGTGCGTCTTTGTGACTAAGAACTGTGTAGTGTTTGTCTCTCAAGTCAAAATTGAGTGTATGAAGTAATTGAATCAGTGATGACTCTCGAGAAAGACGATCGATCTCTAAGTGACCCAGTCCTTCACTGCAGCCTTGAAACCAATAACCTTGGCGTGCTAGATTTTCCCAGGTTTTATGTCCTGCTGCCCATAAACTTAAGTTGTGAGCATTGTCTTTTTGCGGGAGGCGTCCTTTTGCATATCTTGTCGTCACAAAAATTTTCCGTGATGAATTAATTAACTCGTGGTCTCCATGAATCATATTTTTGCTTATAACTTGATCGTAAACATAGTGAATGTTTGATGCTCGATAATCTTCTTTAGAAGAATCAGAAGAATCACTTGACCTGTTGGGCATTCCTAAGAATGCCAGAATTGAACCCTCTCTTGCCTCTTTTAAAACTTGTTTCTTTGCATATTCAAGCGCTTGTTCATTGCCTTCTGTTAGGTGGATTTCAATTTTTTTTCCATCAACTTCACCTCTTTGATGGTGAATAAAGAAATCTTTATGTTTTCTTACATTTATTCCAACCGCAAGGTGGCAGCCTCCACCAAAACTTTGGAATGCTCTTCTTTCGCGCTTAACCTCTTCAATTGTGTCGCTGTGATTAACGAGGGCAAGCTTTTCTTTGAGTTTAGAGTCATCTGCCCGGCACTCTATTCCAAGTGCTCCCTGGCTGGCCGCCGGTGGGAAATAAAATTGTGGCATTATAGCAAAATTTAGACCTTTTAAGAGAGGGGTCATTTCCTCTGTTGCCTTTTCATCTTTGGCCAGTCTTTCGAGCCCTGCCATCGCCAAGATAATCCCGTGAAACTCACCATTTTTAAGCTTTTGGATTCTCGTGTTGACGTTACCTCTCAGCATCTTTGCTTTTACATCCAGAAGTGTTTCACTGGGAAGAATTTTACCTAAGTGGTTTTCGGCGTTCACAATTCGACGAGGTGATGAGGTGCCCACGATAAAAGTATCTTCCTTAAAATCACCTTTTATAATTTTTTCTAAATTCTCTTGTGGAATTAAAAAAATATCCTGAGCATATGACCTTTTTGTAATGGCGGCCAGCTCAATACCTGAAGGTCTCTCGCTTCCAAGGTCCTTATATGAGTGAACGACTAAATCAACTTTTTTTCCCAGTAACGCCTCATCTAGTTCTTTTGTGAAGAAGTCTTTTCCTTCCATCTGCCATAGGGGAACTGAGGTGTTAAGGTCTCCTTGAGTTTTGATAATCTCAAGTTCAAACTTTTCACCTGTAAGTTCTTCGAGTTCTTTTTTTATTTGTTGGCATTGAGTTCTGGCAAGAAGACTGCCTCTAGTTCCAATTTTGTAGACTTTTTTATTAGTGAGCAAATTGTAAATCCTCCCATCCGAAGGGAAAGTTTAAAGCACTTGTGTGCATCCGACGGAGGGAGAGGTCATCAATCGCGCTTTTGGCCATAGCAACCTTTTCTTGTTTTTGCTGGTTGAGCTGGCCAGAGGCCTTGAAGATATCGCTAAGTCGGTAGAGTCCTTCGAATTTTACTGTAGAATCAAGTACTGATGGTGAACCTAAATCGATAAAGACTCTTCCTTGGTCATGTTTTTGATACCAATTCCTAAGGTATATTTCGTCAAATAGCAGAATGTTTTTGGCGCCAATCGTATTAATTTTTGCGCTGAAATCAATAAGCTCTTTTTTCTTATCCCAGGGAATGTATTCCAGATTGTATTGGGAGCTTAATTGTTCTACTTTCTGTTGATTTCTAGCACATAGGATGAGTTCGTATTTTTTGTTTAAAACTTTTATAAGGTCGTGGGCCAACTGACCTGATCCATAGAGAACTACTGGTGATTTCTTTTCACTTTTGGTCTGGCTTTTCAAGTACTTACTGAGTAGCTTTTTAGAGAGACCTGAATAGGAGTATTGACCAATTTCCTTGAGGTAGTGACTTCTTATTTCTTTTGAGTCCTTAAACAGTTTCTCTAGGGTCGCCATAATATAAGGGTTCTTCAATCCATTATCGATGTATTGAGTGTAGGCTTCCTTGAACTGAGCGATGATCTCTGATTCACCTAGAAGCTGGCTTTTAAGCCCGCAAATTGTCTCTAGCAAGAAGTGGTAAGCCTCCCTGTCCTCGAAATAGTCGTAGTCTCTAGTCCCCGAAAAGATACTTGTCGCATCTTGAAATACTTGATTTTGAAGGCCAACAAAAACCAATCTTTGGCAAGTTCTAAGGGTAAAACTATGTTGCTCAAGTCTTTTTAAAATATCTGAATGCACTTCTGCCCCCCTCTCTGATACAAGAGAGGGAGCAAAACACTTTGGTTCTGTAAGTGAGTGTTTTAGGTTGATAACCTTTAATCCATTTAACATGCTCAAGATCATGCCCCAAATATCTTAAAACAGTGTCATCGAAATGTAGAAAATGACATTTTTTATCTATTGCGCACTGCTTTGTTTTTTGTGTGATAACCTCGACAACCTCTCATTTTTTTGTTAATTAGTCCATAATTTACACGAAGCATATTAAGAAAGAGATGATCAAATGAGTGGAGAAAGTACCTTAAATAAAGATTCTTTGAGTTCTGAGCTTGAGTCCTCCCAACGTACGGTTCAGAGGCCTAATCGAATCGCAAGGGCCTTGGGTCGTTTTGTTCCACTATTTCTCAAAGATCGTTTTTATCGCCTCGATAAGCATTACGGTGGATCAATTAGCTTTTTTTTCCGTCACTATGGAAAAACAAAGTTCATGCTGGCAATGTCAAAAAAAATTCAATATCTCGGAATTGAAAGAGTTTTCCTAATGGACAGACTTGCATTTACTTGGTTTTTTATGCTCTATCTTGTTAGAGACGTTATTCTCTATATTGCGATTCCGATATTTATTGCAAGACTTCTCTTAAGCTAATCCTTAAAGGCAAAGGTCATGGACTTACTGAATATTCAGGCCATCGTTTTATTTGCCGCATTTATCTCTCTCGTATTTTGGGGCTACCGACTCTACGGTCAAGGACTGCAGCTCACCCTAGGGGTGTATGCAAAAGAGCTTATTTCTAAAAAATCCCAAGGACGTATTCGAATTCTGACTCGAGGTCTTTTAATGGGGATGCTTTTTCAAAGTATTCATGTCGGGGCCCAATTTTTGTTTGGTCTGGCGAATGCCCGACTTATTGG
>SKIL01000041.1 GCA_007116425.1 Bacteriovoracaceae bacterium
GACATAAACATAAAAACATAGAGCTCATTTGAATGTTTGTGATTGTTTTTTTCAAAAAATGGCGTAGAGATAAAACTTATGAACCATAGGGCCAGAGTAAAAAGTAGTAAAATAATCTCAATACTTCCATGTGCTATCTCTAGTCCAAGAAAAATGGTTGGGAACTGAGTTGAGCTCATAGAAAATAAAACTCCGTTAGAATAAAAATAGACCAGCTTAGTGGACTCATTTCGTGTGAAGCAAAAATACCTGTCAGCAGCGATAGGAGAGCTGTAATTATTGCAGGTGAATAAAGCCAAGGATTATTCAAAATTTTATGTTTCTGCCTATTATTGCTTTCATACGTCTTGCTGCTTTTTAATGGAAGAAACCAAATACGGTAACATAGAGGTAAAAAGTACATTGCATTTAAAATACTTGATCCTATTAAAACCCAAATAACATAGCTATATTCGGCCTCAAGAGCTCCTGTCGCTAGAAACCATTTTGAAACAAACCCTGCTACAGGTGGAACTCCAATCATTCCTAACGCGCCAATTGTAAAGCAAATCATTGTCCAGGGCATTATCTTGCCTATACCATTTAACTCCTTAATCTCGTTAATTTTTTCTTCTTTTTGGAGTACTCCTGCACAGAAGAAAAGTGTAATTTTCATTAGTCCTTGATGAACTAAGTGAATAAGACCACCGATAGAAGTGATTGGTCCTGCCATTGCTACGCCCAAGGTGATGTACGAGAGTTGTGAAACTGTTGAGTAAGCAAGGCGTTTTTTAATATTGGTTTGTTGGAGCGCTTTGAGTGAACCGTAGATAATTGTGATGGAGGCCCATAAAACGAGTGGTGCACTCAAATTAAGTGTTTTTGCATATATCTCAACCCCAAAGACGTCATATATAATTCTGATGATACCGAATGCACCTGCCTTTACGACTGCTACAGCATGCAATAAGGCACTTACTGGAGCGGGTGCGACCATCGCTGTTGGGAGCCAAGGGTGAAAGGGGACAAGAGCAGTTTTTACTCCTACTCCACAAATCAACACCCAGAAGAGTATTTTAAAGGGGAGTTGATTCTCTGTTGATTTAAGAATGTGGGCCATGTTTTTACCTTGATCAAAATATGTCCCACCCGTTAGCACTGCTAGAAATATAGTTCCAATTAAAAGTACAAGTCCTCCAGAGAGGGTTAATGCTAAGTATTTTCTACCGGCCTGAATTGCTTTTTGTGTTCCAGAGTGTGTCACAAGCGGATAAGTGCTCAAGGTTAGGCACTCATAAAATATGAGAAAGGTGAAAAGATTACCAGCAAATGAAATACCAATAGATGAGGTTATACATAAGCTGAAAAAACCGAAGAAACGTTGTAAATGTTGATTGTTTTCTCCATTTTCTTTTTTAAAATACCCTATAGCATAAACTGTTGTGACTAACCACAGAACAGAGGAGAGGATAGCGAAAAGCATTGCTAGGGAGTCTGCTCGTAGAATAAATTGAAGTCCTTTTGCAAGTTCCCAATCAATTTCATATGTTTCAAGTCTGTAAAGTCCAGTTACAATTATGACTAGGAAAAGAAACTTTATAAGTGCTCCGAATAGATTTAATGTAATTCTCGTTTTTTCATACTTATCGGAGATGAAAAATACAACAGAACCAGTGAGAGCAGAACTTATAATAACCATCAAGAGGTAAAATGAGTTCGAAAATAAAACAGAGTTCGTTAGGTATTCAATAAGTTGGATCATTTAGCTCAACTCTCCAAACTGAATCATAAATGAACTAAAGACTCCTACTAAAATAGATAATGTGGCCAAACCTAGTGGAATCCATTGGCAGAGGGAGTGGATATCCGAAGTCTTATTGTTGGTATCTTCTGCGATGGTGTCTTGAGTAATTGTTTTTTCTAATATTTTAAATATATAAATTGCGGCCAGTACACTTCCGAGAATAATAGGAATAATAAATGGCCATAAAAGATAAGTCATAGACTCACTTAGTAGGTACCATTTTACTAAAAAACCAGCACTAGGGGGAAGTCCTATGAGCCCTATACCAATAATTCCGATTGCCATAATTGACTTCTTGCCGTGGGTCCTAACCCGCTTTGATGTTATTGCTTCTAAGGTCTTTTTACCGCTGATTAGAATCACATTACCCAATGCTAAGAAAAATGCAGTTTTCAGAAGTGCGTGAGACCAAATCTGTAGTAGTACTATGGCCTCAACTTTGTAAGGAATATCGCTTTGTCCAATAAGTAGTGGAGCGAAAAGAAATAAGTATCCTAGCTGAGACACTGTAGAGTAGGCCGCAATTTTTTTGAGTTCGTTCTGTGCAATCGCCATTAAACCGCCCCATATGATACTTATGGAGCCTATTAGACCGATAAAGTATTTGAAGGGTGTGCTTATAGTATCAATAAATAAGGTTCCAATTAAAATATATATGAGATAAAAAGATGCCTTTACAACGATTGCTGAAAGAATTGCACTTACAATTGTTGATGCGTTGGCATGCGCTGGGGGTAACCAGAAATGAAAAGGGAAGGCCGCAGTTTTGATACAAAGCCCTACTATCATTAGAGTGAAGGCATAATAGGTGATTATGTCTGGTTGCCCTCCGAGGTCTATTGTTGTTGAAATGAGATCTATATTTAGGATTCCGAATTTATAGTAAAGAAGAGCGACTCCAAAAAGATAAAACAATGATCCAACTAATGCTAGGAAGAGATACCTTATTGATGCTGAAATGGCCTTTGCGTCCTTTTTGAATGCAATAAGTGCCACTGCTGATAGTGTAACAAGCTCCAATGTAATATAAATATTAAATATATCTCTGGAGAGAAAAAGAGCGTTAAGTGATGCCCACAAGATATAGATGACGGCCCAAAAAGATGAGTTTTTATTTTCAGAATTTTTTTTAGAGAGAGTTTTATCAAGAGTATATTGATAGAAGTTGCAACTTCCAAAAATTACGGCCGTCAGTAAAATTAACGAGCTTGAAAGGTGATTAACTCCTAGAGAAATCCCTAAGACATCACTCCAACCACCGACTATAATACTATTTATTTTAGTAGAATGAAATAAATAAAAGGTATAACCGGCAATAGATAAATTACATACAGAAAAAAATTGATTCATCTGGCGTCTTGCATTTCTGTTTAGAAAGAGAACTATAAACGCTTGAATGAAGGGGACCGATATAAGAAGTGCCGTGAGGTTTTCAACTGTCATAAAACATCCTCTTGACTTCTATTCTTGATTTTTCCATGTTTTTGTATTTTGTCCTCTGCAAGAGACGTTTTATTTTTTAATTCATAGAGTATTCGTGCCAGATAGAGACTAAATGCCGTAGAGCATACAGCAACTACAATACCGGTAAGCACCATAGCGTGAGGTGTTGGGTTTATAACTGACGAGTTAACTGCTAGAGATGTACTTTTTGAGGTTGCAATAAAAAAAAGAAATATCCCTTGTGCCATTATATTTATATTAATAATTGTTTGAATAAAATGTGGCCTTATAAAAAAGCCAAATAGACCTAAAACTATCATTAGGATACTGGTTACTTTAAATATGGTAGGTCCGTCTAAGGTAGTCATTTTCTTTCTATTTTTCCTTGCTTGATATTGCTGCGATTTGATTAATGATTAGGTTTCTTCCTAAACTAAAAAATATCGTCAAAACTATTGCTGTACTGAGTGCAATGAGAGTTTCAATAAAGAAAACCAAGTAATATTCTTTTCCGTCTGGATATTTTAGAAAAGATCCATGTATATAGTTTCCGTAAACTCCTATTATAAGAAATATTGCTAGGGAGCCAAAGGTTAGGATTGAGAGCTTTATGGATGAATTGTTGAATTCTTGTATTTTCGATATTGGAAGTGTTTTAACTAGCAAAATGCCCATAACTGCCCATACTGAGCCTGCTTGAAATGCTCCTCCGGGATTTTTCGTTCCGGCCCATAACAAATAGGCTCCGATCATAAATAAAAAAGGCACCATTGTTGGTACTAGAGTCTTGAGTAGTGGATGAAAAGATGTTTGAGTTGTTTCATTATTAAGATTTTCATAATTTGTAGACGATCTGGCGAGAACTGTTGCAGCAACAAGAGATAAAACCAAAACTGCGACCTCCAATAATGTATCATAGGCCCTAAACTTTAAAAGTACTGCCGTTGTTGCGTTCCCAATTTCTGTTTCGATTAAAGCGCTTTTAATTTGAGTGTGTAATGTCAGGTGCGCACTTTTATTAATCTGATTTTCAATTGGTGAAAATCCAATTGTCCATAAAAGTGGAGAGAAAATAATAAGAATTAATATGAGGAGAAACCAATTTATTTTTTTTGAAGGTTTCACAGGTGTTCCTTTTTACGTGATAGGTGATGAAGCCC
>SKIL01000295.1 GCA_007116425.1 Bacteriovoracaceae bacterium
TGCTTCGTTAAAATCTTTCTCTTTTAAAAAACTTGGAAGAGACTCTTTGAGTACTCCATGAACGATTGCAGGAGATATTTGCTGGCCACGCCGAATAAGAACTTCAAATTGATACTCTAGTGAATGCGCTATACTTCTCTCATTTAAATACTGAGAAAAAGCTTGGGCCTCACCTAAAGCAGGTGGAACTTGAAAAAGAACCTCTCCATTGCCAAAGATCGATTTTGAACGTTCGATGACATTGCGCTGAAGTCCTCCCATTGTACTTTGAAGAACAAGAAGTGAGAAACTAGAAAGGGCCAGACCGACAAAAGCAAAAAAAAGGAGCTTTTGTCGTGTTTTGGCCCTAAAAAGGTAAAAGAAAAAGTAGCGAAAAAAGGCCTTAAACACAGTCGTAAAATTTCTTTTTCTCGCTAACTAATTTCTTTAAAAGCGGAGCAGGACAATATCTATCGGCACTGACTTCATCTTTAAATTTTTCAATCGCGCCTAAGATTTTATCGACTCCTTCACTGTCCGCATATCGTAACAGCCCCCCTCTAAATGGAGGAAAACCAATACCGAAAATAAGTCCAAGATCTACATCACTTGCACGCTCTACAATTTTATCTTCTAAAATATAGGCCGCTTCGTTAATCATAGGTAAGAAAAGACGCATTTGAATCTCTGTTTCAGACATTCTCTTTTCATCAGATGCAACTTCTCTTAAGACTTTTTGCGCTTCTTCATTTGCCCCGGCCTCCTTACCTTTTTCATCATAAAGATAAAAACCGCGGGAGTTTTTCTTACCATACAATCCGGCATCAACCAATTTTTGCGAAATCGGTGATGCCGCAGCTCGATCACCAAGGCCATCATGTAAGATCTTAGCTACCTTTACGGCCACATCAATTCCCACTTCATCGAGGAGGCGACATGGTCCCATAGGCATTCCAAAATTAAGGCAAGCATCATCTATGTCTTTCATGCTTACACCTTCACTAAGCAGAAACCCTGCTTCATTAAGATATGGCATTAGAATTCGATTAACCAAGAACCCAGGGCCATCTCCCACGATAACGGGAGTCTTTTTCACCTTTAAGCACCAATTGTATAAGGCCTCAATAGTTTCAGGAGAAATTTTAGAATGGGTGATAATTTCCACCAAAGGCATCAAGTGAACAGGATTAAAAAAGTGAAGTCCTGCAAAGTTTTGAGGTCTCTCTAAAACTGAGGCCATTTCTTCAACGGAAAGTGAAGAAGTGTTTGAGGTTAAGAGACAATGTTCAGGAACCTTTTTCTCAACTTCAACAAAGGCCTTTTTCTTAATCTCCATATCTTCAATGATCGCCTCTATAACCAGATCACCTCTAGAGAAACCATGAAAGCCAGTTGTGGTTGAGATTGAACGCATCTTTCTTTCAAAGTCTTCGGCGCTTAATCTTTTGCGCTTAACTTTCCCCATAAAATTAGAAGATGCCTGCTTAAGGCCAAGCTCAAGTCCCTCAACACCGAGGTCTTTCATAATGGGCATCATATTATTATCGGCCATAAGCCAGGCAATTCCCCCTCCCATAGTTCCTGCACCGAGAGTGATACCTCGCTTTAGATCCGGAAGTTTACCGCTAGACTTAGGCCCTTGATACTTTTTTGCCCCTTCCATCAAAAAGAAAAGGTGTCTTAAGTTTTGACTTTGCTCAGACACACATAGCTCACCAAAACTTTGGGCCTCAAGACTAAGGTAACTGGTTCGCCCTCGAGAAGCGCCAGACTCCATAGTATCTAAAATTTTAAGAGGGGCCTGGTAAAAGCCTTTTGTCTTTTTTAAAACACTCTCTCTGGCCTTTTGAAAAATAATCTTTCGAGAGATGAAATTATCTGTGGCCAAATGCTCAAAAGATTCTTTAAGACTTTCTTTTTTTCGATTTGAAGAAAAGTGCTCTGGGGCCTTAACAGAAAGTCTTTCTTTTGGATAAACCTCTTCGACCAGGCCAAGTTTTTTTGCCTTGCGAGGAATAAGCGTCTTTCCAGTTAGAATCATATCGAGAGAATTTGGAAGTCCAATTCTTCTTGGAAGTCGGTAAGTCCCGCCAAATCCAGGCAACAGACCTAATTTTACTTCTGGTAAACCTAGTTGTGTTTTCTTGGAGTCCGAACAAATTATACTACGACACGAAAGCGCCAACTCAAGACCGCCACCCAAGCACACACCATTAACACAGGCAACGGTTGGTACTTTTAAATCCTCAATTCGATTAAAAATCTTTTGACCTGTTTCGGCGCCTTCAATTGCCTCTCCCTCTGTTTGCAAAGAGGAAATTAACTTAATATCTGCACCTGCGAGAAAACACCCATCAATATGAGAAAAGAAAATAGCTCCTTTCAATGAGGACTGCTGATTCTCTAACTCCTCAACGATTTGGTCTAATTCTTTTAGTGTTGGTTCATCAAGGACAGTCATTTTCTTATCACTTTGATAACCAAAACCAATATGGGCCACACTCTCTACCACTTCAAAACTTATATGTTTATAGCTCATGCTAACTCCTCATTATGCTAGATTTTCAATAATACAAGCACCACCTTGACCACCACCGATACAAAGTGAGGCCATACCATATCGGGCCTTACGACGGTTTAATTCGTGGGCCAAAGTAACAACCAAACGAGAACCAGTAGAGCCGACCGGATGCCCTAGAGCAATCGCTCCTCCATTAACATTTAATTTATTACGATCTACTGCTCCCCAGTCTCGATCGAGACCAAACTTTTTGGCCAACTCGAAGTTTTCAAACGCCTTTAAGACAGAAAGTACTTGGGCCGCAAAGGCCTCATTGATTTCTATCAAGTCCATCTGATCGAGAGTCATTTCGGTTCTTTTCATCACACCGTCCATGGCCAACAAAGGACCCATCCCCATTCTCTCAGGCTCTAGACCGTGAAAATGGTAGTCAACAACTCGTGCTAACGGAGTGAGGTTATATTTCTTAACGGCCTCTTCACTACAAAAAAGAATAGCAGAGCCACCATCAGTAATTGGACAACTGTTTCCGACTGTAACAGAGCCAGACTTGCGCTCAAAGTATGGCCTCATCTTCCCAAGTCCTTCGACCGTTGAGTCTTCTCGAGGGCCCACATCTTCAGAAAGCAATTTTGTTAACCCTTTGCCCACTGGCATTGGGACAATTTCATCCTTAAAATGACCTTCTTTGGTCGCCATACTTGCACGCTGGTGAGATTGATTAGCAAATTCATCTTGTTCTTGCCGAGAAATTTCAAACTCTCTGGCCAAGAGTTCAGCGGTTTGACCCATATTTAGGCCGCAAAATGGATCAGTTAGGCCTTGCTCAATAGCAACAGTTGGAGTTAAAAATGGAGGGCGAAAACTACTCACGGCCTTAACTTTTTGTGAAAAGGTTTTTGCTTTCATCATATTCACAAAGAGGTCAGTCATCTCTTTAGAGTATATCAGAGGCATTTGAGACATGTTCTCAACTCCTCCGGCCACGATAATGTCACTACGTCCACTAGCAATTTTTAAAAACGCCTGCGACAGGGCCTCCATACCAGAAGCACAATTCCTGTGTACACTGTATCCACTAGTTTTTTTATCAAGACCAGCTTCTAGAGCTATGACTCGACCAATATTGGGATACTTCGCCGGACAACCTACATTCCCAAATATCACTTCATCGACTTGATCGTCTGGGATATTGGTTCCGTCGATTAAATTTCGAACGAGGTAAGCGCCTAGATAAGGGGCCGCAACATCCTTAAGAACCGTTCCTGACTTGGCGTGAGGAGAGCGGTTTGCGGCTACGATATAAACTGGTTTTGCAGAGTCGACCATAGAGTACTCCTGAGAAAGATTTAAGAGTGAAAACTGAGACTAATGATAAAGTAAAATCAAAGAGAGGGAAAGTGTTTCAAGAAAAGAATTAACCCGACCGAAGGCATCAGAAAAGGTGCACAATAAAAAACGGGAAAGTCGTTTCCGATCTTTCCCGTCCCCCGAGAAGAAGACACTCATGCGCGTATACTATGACGGGCATGAGTCTCTTAAAATAAACTAGAAGTTGATAATCAGACCGGCACCGAGTCCAAAAAAGTCAGCATTGGCGAGATTCTTCCCAACGTTTCGCAGGTAGTACTCACCTAGACTTTGAGTGAACTCAGCTCCACTCTCTCCACTGGTTAAACCTTTGGAGTAAGTTAGGTGTAATCGTGCACCAATCATTGAAGTAAAGTTAATGTCAGTCCCCATACTTGCACGAGCTGTCACATAGTTTGCACCGTACTTCTCTTCACCAGAAACCTGCGCTTGGTAAGGACTGAATGTATTATAGTTCATATTATCATTGGCATACCTTAAAGATGACCTCTTATAGCCAAGACCTAGACCAACAAAAGGTCTAATTTTTGAATGAGGAACAACGTAGAACTTACCATTTAAATCAATATTAAGCTCCTTGTAGTCCATCTCTCTACCATGTTGTTGATAGAAAGAATTGTATCCCCATGGCCGATAAAAGTTTGCCATGTTTTGATACGATTGATTGTTTGGGTTCATGTCCCGAATATCCATCGTCAAATAGCCAACACCAACACCAACGGCAAAACGATGATTTAACTGGGTCTCAAATTCAAGTCGAGCATCAATCTTAGACTCGAAGTCAATAAAGTCACCACTCGCATTTGTGACACCAAAACCTGTAATGATGCGATTATCTTCAATCGTTTGAGTCGGCACAGGGGCCTGAACTTGAGGTGCTGCCTGAGTTGTCGAAACAGCATCACCACCCATTTGCATTCCACGGGTAAATGCTTCTTGAAGATTCTTTGCCAACTCTTGCTCTTGCCTCACACGTATATCTTCAATACGCTGCTGAACCATTTGCTCATTTTGTTGCTCTAGTTCTCGCCGCTTTTTATCCAATTGAGGACGTGGCTGTGAGTAACGTCCATCAATATCAATTTGCGGGGAGTTCAAGCTCCTGCGCGCATCATCTAACAAGGGATCAAACGCACTCGCCTGAGGGCCAATAACCTGAGCGGCCAGGCCAGCAAAAAGCACAAGCCCCAGGGCATTGAGCTTTAAATTTTTGCTTTTTGTTTTCATAGTAGTCTCCTTCTCGTTAATCACGAAGTGAAACGGGGGGCTTCAAATCGCTCAATCAAGTCAGTAAAATCTTTTTAACTTTCTTTTCGACTCGATTTATACCAGAATTACGCACTGCATTCAGCAACATTTCACGCACCGTGTAATTATTACCTTTAACGTTCAATTTTGCTTTGGGGTGCAAACACTTGAAATGTCATAAATAAAGAAAAAAAGAGAAAAAAGGAAGGTCTAAGCAGCTAATATTTCATTATCGAAAGTCAAAGTACCGGTAATTATGATAGCCTCTCTCTGGAAAGAAGTTGGCCCCCGCAACTCGACAAACAAAGGCATCCGGATCCTGACGACAATCTCCAGAGTCTCCAATCATCCAATGGCGAATATTTCCAGCAACAGAGAAAACAATCACGGCGACCGCCCCGACCATCATAATATATTCCACCGAAGTTTGGCCCAACTCACTTGAATGTCGCATTTTTTTGAAAAAACGTTTCAACATAAGTCTATTATGCCACACTTTAATTAAGAGAAAAATCTAGGAAAAATCACCTTATTACTGAAATAGTGCATTTTCACGCATACACATCAGAGTCGACAACAACCCCTGACCACCCATTTGGACCGGACCAAAATAATGAATATCTTTTAGCGCATGGCTCGCCAAAGGAGTTGTATGATCAAGGATTTTAACATCTTCAGAGAGGACTGACACTTTAGGATGAATTTTATTTCGCCTGCCCCATACATCTGAAGTTTCTATAAGTTCGATATCGTCCTTAGATTTATGTTCGATCCCTGGATAGATGGCCCTCAAGTGTCGAATGAGAGCTTCCAAGATGGCCCCTCGGTAAAACTCTATCTTTGAACCCTTCTTCAAATTTACAGAGGTTAGAACTTCAATACCATCGTTTATAAAGTTAAATCGAAAAAGTCCCTGCCCTTCATTGAGCTCACCCCAGTTAGAAATACAACAGGAAGGGCCTTGTAAGTGTTCAAAGTCATCCCGACCACATTCTAATCCATCAATTAGAAGGTCTGTATATTGGATTTTAAAGTATACACCTCTAAATATTTCACCATTAACATCAAACCGCAGTGGTAAATGATCAAGCTTCCCTCCAAAGAAGCAAACGGTCTTTGGATGGACAATACCTTCATAACTCGATAACTCCATTGCCCAAGGCCTAGATTTTTCAAATAACCACTCTCTAACAGTTGTTCGCTTGAAGGAGCCACCCTGCTTGGCAAATTCATTTAAAAGGAGATTAGATAAATCAGTCGTATTGATCTGATAGCGTGAAGATAGAAGGGATAAGAAAAGATAAAAAAGATCTCCGTCAGAAATTTGATTTTCAAGCAACTGGTGAAAAAAAGCTCTAGAACCATAATAAAAACTTCTAAGAGAGGCACTACTTACAAGGTTTTGGTGCTCTATCTCATGCCAAGACTTTACCAGCCCAATAAAGGCCTCTTTGAGTGGTCTAGGGTAGTGTGATAAGAATTCATCAGGTGAAAAGTTTTCAACACCTCTGAAGTGGTAACAGACTTGAGAAAGTCTACGGCATAGGGCCACAAAAGAACTGTCAAAATCATCAGCATTAAAGGATGAGTCATCAATGAGTTCGCTCTTTATATTAAAGCAATTATTTAGCTTTCTTACGATTTCGACAAAGTTACGACTAGGATTTTCCCCCAAAATTAGATGGCGACCGCCAAAAATAAACCGATATTGCTTTACTGTAGAAAACTGCGGATCATTTCTTAATAACTGTGCCAAATGTTTAAGACCTAGGTCTTCAAGCCAGATCTCAATAAAATTCAATTCTACCTGAGACAGAGAAGACTCAAAGTCTTCTCCCAGCTGAGTTTTTCCATCATCAATAAGAAGAATTGATTTCCCGTTCTTCATTAGCTCTAAGGCATAGAGAAGAGACAGATAGTTTTTACCAATGATAACATGATCAAAGTTCTTATTTATCATATAATGAATCCTCAGATGACTCGACCTCAACTTGTCCGTCATGAATTTCTTCCACAAGGTTATGAAACATTTTTAATAACTTTTCTCTATCTTGCACAAAAATATGTTCTCGAACACCAGCGTTCGAAAACTTCTTAAATAAGGGATAAAAGTCTGATGGTTTCGAAATTTTTATAACTTTTGAAGAGTCGTATGACTTAATAAATTCGTACTCAGTTGATCTATGAATTTTTGGGCCACAAAAAATCATTGCACCAGACACAAATGGCTCAATGACAGAATGTATAGACCGCCCAAAACCACCACCAACAAATACATTGGGAGTAAATTGATAAAGTTCACATAAAATACCAGGCGTTAAAATCAAGTGAGGCCCAGGTCTTTCTAGATGAGCGGCAATTATCTCATTTGCCTGCTTAAGATCCATATTAGATTTCCAAATATAAATCGGTACATCTGATTTTTTTCCATTTTCAAAATGTTTAGAAATATCTTTTGTAAAATCATCAATATAATCTTTGTTAAGTAAATGTGGAGCAATAATTGTTAAGTTGGCAGCAAAGTCCCAATTGGAGGGCAAACACTTAATGTCTTCGATCCAAGCACTCCCAAACAGGAGTACTCTGTCCGAAATCCCTGCACCAGTTTGAAGCATCTCAATAAAAAGGTGGGAAACGGGCCATTTAATTTTGAGATTATCATTTGACATTTCGAGACGGTGGATAATTCTCACCAGTCTAAAGTCAAAAGTTCTAAACTGTTTTAAATGATACAGCTCCCCACAAAGTTTTTTAAAACGCTTTTCTTCTGCACTTGAGGCAAAGTATATCGAATCAAAGTGAGATATAAGTTGACGCCAATAAAAACGACGAAAAACTAAAGCTAGTTCTCGAAACGAGGAGTAAGGGAAAGACTTTTTAGCTTGAATTTGATCCGAAAACAACGGTTTATTTATAAGAGTGGCCGACAATAAAATAACTCTCTTTGAATTAAGTTTGGAGAGTAAAAGGAGATGAGGGTAAAAGTCATATCGACAAAAATAAAAGTCTGTTGCCCTTAACCGAGACATCGATCGAGAAAAATATGTAGATGTCCCAAAAAAAGAAAGCAGGGGCAAGACACAAACTTCCAACATTGAGGATTCAGTATGTTTAAGTTCTAGTTCCTCAATCTTTTTACTTACACTTTTTGAGGCATAAAAAAGCAAGACTCGCTTATTTCTGTAAATATAACTCTCCAGGACAGGGATAACTTGCTCGAGTTCACCCTCGGAGGCAACTTCAAATATTGCATCAAATTCTCCCTCTTCAACTTGAGTACTCAGCTCAAATTTTAACCTCTCCCTTATTGGCCGGGAAAACAGAGAACAGATCACCAGTACAGGATGAGCAAAAAAAATGAGCCCTACTCCTAAAGTTTGAATAAAATAAAAAAATATACGGGCCATCATTAAAATATTCCCAAAACCGACTTTTTTTATCAAAACATAGAAGCCTATTTTCGCAACTGCACTATGAAATGTCACTGAAAGTTTTGCCTATTCTAAGTCAGATAAACAAACAAACTCGTTTAAAAGTCAAATAAACCGATACAGCTACTGAATATTTGGCCTAGGAAACAGGTGTATGGGGAAACTCATGAGTAATCAAAAAAATAGTGAAATTGTCGTTGATCAAATTTTAATTGAGTCGGCCCTTTTAACTCTCGATAAAGACTCAATTGAAGAGCTCGAGAAAGAGACTCAAAATGACAACCAAATCATCCACAAGTTAAGCCTGGAGTGGCCTCATAGTGAAGAGTCTGAGCTCTTCTGGCTTAAAATCAATAAGACCGTTATTGGCCTTTTCTGGAAGTTTGACTTAAAAAACTATATCCAACAAAACCTCACGAGTAGCGAAGACTTTGAGATTTCTGAAGTGAAGCTACTTTCACAACTTAAAATCGAAGATTTAAAGTCTTTGGCAGAGTCCTCAGGTGATTACTTCTCTCAGCAAAAATGGGCAAATATTTATGATAACGATTTCTTCCAAAGAAGAAACGACGAGAAAGCATCTCACCTACAAAGCTTATCGCCAGAACAGGAGACCTACTATCTCCTAGAGAATGGACAGAAGAGCGGTCCTTTTAATTATGAACAAATCGCTGAAATGGTTGAGAAAAAAATATTGCTTGTCACTGATATGCTCAGTATAGACGAGGGGCAAACTTGGGGCCGTCTCTACGAGATAGAAGAGTTTGATAGAAGAGCATTGAAACTTAATCAATCTGAACTTCCCTTCAGGCCAAACCAACGTCCAGAAGACCTAGAACAGGTGCATGCCACGATTTTTAAAAAGTGGAAAAAAAGAAAGGAAAGCGACACAGGAGTTATTGCTGGCCTTGCCTATGTTGAAAAAGTAAGGAGTGGTCTTGTAAAAAAAGACAGGGAAATGAAAGATGAACTGGATAAAAAAAGTACCGAAACGGCCCACCTGTTTTCAAATTGGTCTATTCAAAAGAGCTTTTATACGGCCGCGATTATCGGTCCAGTTATTTTACTCAGTATTGTTTTTTGGCCGTCTGATTCAAAGCATGAATCCTTAAGTCCTTCTGCGAGTTCAGCTGCACCGGTTCAAGTATTAGAGCCCGTTGAAAGATTTGAGCCGGAACAAAGACTAGACTCACAAAGAAGTTCCGAAACAGCTTCACGACCGAGTGACCGTCCAAGAAGAGAGAGATCTACAGCAAGCGAACAAAGGCCTTCAGTAAACTCTAGAGACCGATCATTTAGCAGGGAATCAACACCCTTTCGGCAAACAGAAACGTATCAGCGAGCACAACGCCAGCGAAGAGAGAGAGAAATGCGAGATCAACATCTTCAAATGGTGACGACAGATAGAGACGATCTTTATTACGATGACGCATCTGGGTCGTTAGAATTAGACCCGGTAAGAAGAACACTTTCGAGAGACATAATCGATCCTGTTGATGAATATGGGGACTATTATGACGACTACTATGATGAATCACCTCGCCGCAATAGACGCGTAAGTTCATTTCCTCCAAGTGATGATGATATTTTTGATGAAGATGATGATTTCTATGACGGCGATTTTGGGCAAGATCCTTATAGCGAACATATTTACGACTACTAACTAACTGCACAATAGGCTAAAATAATAGACGTCAATAAACTGCTCATGATAGACTTTGGCCTATGAAAATTTTAAAAAATATTGATACAGAAGTCCTCAAGTCATTTCGTGCACCCGCCTTCCCTGGCTCTTATTTTCTAAGTTTTGAAGGGATAGAAGGAGCTGGTAAATCAACTCAGATTATCCAGCTTAAAGACTATTTAGAAAGTAAAAACTTTAACGTCATTGTTTTGCGGGAACCAGGTGGAACTCCATTTGGAGAAAGGCTACGCAAGGCGATACTTGAATCTAAATCTGAAATTCACCCTCTTGCAGAGGCCAATTTATTTGCCTCTGCGCGCGCTCAACTTTTGTGGGAAGTCGTCCTAAAAGAGCTTGAGAACCCTGGAACAATCATTATTGCAGATCGCTACTTAGATAGCTCTCTGGCCTACCAAGGCGTTGGAAGAGGGTTGGGTTTTGGCCATATTTTGAATTTACATTCTCAATTTCCTCTAAACTTGGTCCCTCACCTCACGTTCTATATTGAAATTGATGTCGAAACATCTCATGGCAGACAAAAGTTACGAAATGCCCCAAAAGATTATTTTGAATCTCAGGGTGACGATTTCTACACAAAGCTCATTAGTGGTTACAATCAAGCATTAGAGTTATTTCCGAATCGTATCAAACGTATTGATGGAACAAGAAAGCTAGATGAAATTCAAAGCGAAATTCGAGTGATGACTGATAAACTTATTTCTGAAAATAAAAGCGTCACGGACCAAAAAGAGCTTTAACTGAATGAGTTTTGATCTTAGGTCCAAACTTTCAAAGCTATATGAGCAAAAGAAGCTTGGTCACTTTTATATCATAAAGCTGAGTTCAAATAACCTGATGCCAGTTAATGCTCAAGAGCACTTAAAAGATTGGATTCTCCAACTCTTACAAGAAGACTTTAAAATACCTCGGCCTCAAAATCATCCAGACATTTTATGGATAGAACCCGCAAGGCCTTCAGGCTACACTGTGAAAGAGGGTGAACTTGGTCAAATTCTTCACTTTCAAAACTTCCGCCCACTTGAACTAAGTCATCGATTTATCATTGTTGAGCAGTCGCACCTGATTAATGAAACCTTAGTTAATAAACTCCTCAAAGAGTTAGAATCACCAGCTCAAAACACAACTCTTTTCTTTTTAAACCCCTCGCAAAAGAGTTTTTTAGCGACCCTAGAATCTCGGGCCATCGGCCTCAGTATACCGATAAAAAGCAAGGCCGAATATTTACACAAGTTCAATCAACAAAAGTCCCTGAACTCACTAGATGAGCTCAAAGTCTTTCTCAATTCAGAGAAAATGAAATTTAAAGAGTCTGAACATTTAGATGAAAGTTCTCCTCTGGCCTTAGGTCTCAATTTCTACTGCAATTTTATTGAAGAAACACTAAAGCGATCACAAACAAAATTAACAATTCCATACGCTTGGGCACTAAATGAAATAACAACCCAAAAAATAGATGAGGCCACACTGATGTATTGGTGGCTTACAATTGAGTCTCTTAAAAAAAGTAGTTTTCAGCATAAGTCTAAATCGATAGAAATCCTTGAATGGGCCCAAAGAGTCAGTGAGTTTAGAAACCCTGCATTATCAAGATACGAAGAAATTTTGTCGCAGACAGTCAGTTGGTAGACAAACAAGATCAACTACGAGAATATGTTCCATCGTGACAATTATTTCAAGACACTAAAAAGGAAGCGACGCAGATGTCGGCCAATATAGAAGAAAATACAGAAAAAAATACTGAAGAGAGAGAAGCTCCTCTTTCTGATAGCGAAATTCAGGATTCCGAAGAAGTCTTTGAGTCATATCAAGACGACACTACCGACGAGGATGGAACACGATATAAACAAGGTGATGAAATCACTTTTGTAAGAGTTCGTTTTCCTGGAAATGCAAAATCATTCCCTTTCACGTTTGGCAGCAGAAAGTTTGCTTATGGGCAAACGGTTTTGGCCCAAAGTGATAGAGGTATGACTGTAGGATATATCAATAGCTTCCCCTACCAGGTTGCATTTCACAAAAATATGTTGCCGATTAGAAGTATTTACAAAGCGGCAACGCAAGAAGACATTGCTCAGCAAAAAAGCTTTATTGATCGAGAGAAAAACGCCGAAAAAATTTGTATTAAGCTCATCGATAAATATGAATTGGACATGAATCTGACTCATGTTGAATACATTCAATTTGGCAAGAAGGCCGTTTTTTATTTTACTGCCCCGGCCAGAGTGGATTTTAGAGAATTGGTGAAAAGCCTCGTATCCGAACTTAAAGTTCGAATCGAGCTCAGGCAAATTAGTGTAAGAGACCGCGCCGCCGCTGTTGGAGCGATTGGAGCATGTGGCCTACAGACCTGCTGTTCATCTTTTTTACGTCACTATGGCAATGTCTCTATAAAGATGGCAAAGAACCAAAACCTGGCCTTAATCCCTACAAAAATCAATGGGGTTTGCGGTCAACTCAAATGCTGTATTAAATATGAAGATGATGTCTACACAGATAAGCGCAAAAGACTGCCCAAAGAGAACAAATTCATTCAAACTATTGGTGGTGATCGCGGTAAAGTGATTAGGCTTCATATTATTCTAGAACAATTTGAAATGATTACCGATCAAGGAAAAATTAGAAGATATGCAGCAAACCAGTTTGATCCAGAAGTTCGACTCCCGAAAGAGTGGAAATTTCCAAATAGTTTTGATCATGTCGTAAGTGAAACGGCCAATATCATCGGACTTGAACCCAAGAAGCAGAAAAAAACTCAAGACTCTTACTTTTATGATGAAACTGATGAGCAAGAAGACGACTCCTATGATAACCACAATGGAGAGGACTTCGAGGATGATGACGAGTAAGAAAAGTTAAAAAAATGGGCCTTAAGTTAATTCATACTGGAGATTGGCATCTCGGGAAGAAACTCTATAAAAGAGACCGCTTTGAGGAACATGACCTCTTTCTTGATTGGCTTGTAAAAATCTGCAAAGAAGAAGATGTAGATGCTTTAATAATAAGTGGAGATATTTTTGACTCCCCTACACCTCCTCACCGCTCACTACAACAATTCTTTAAATTTATTGAAAATTTTCTCTCCAATACAAAAGCATACATTTATGCTATTTCGGGAAACCATGACTCAGGTCAATTATTGGAGGCCGCAAACCCACTCTTCCCACTACTTGATAACGACCGCATATTTATAAGAGGAGTTTTCGATACTAAAAGTATTGATAGACATTTTTTCACACTAGAAGCAAACAAGAGATCAAATGAAAAAATAGGTCTCTTCTTATTTCCATATTTTAGATCAATGGAGCTCACTCAGTATGCAAGTAAAGATTATAAAGACGACGGATCAACCTTAGATAAAAACACGGAGTTAATACTTAGCGGAATTGAAAATTTATTCGCGCAGTACACAGAGTACAAGAAGCAAAATAAAACGTCCTTTGATATACTGGTTGCTCATCACTTATTTGGTAGTTTTCAACCTTCAGGCACGGAACAAGGCCTCCATCTTTCAGGGTTAGAAAGCATTCCATTGAGTAAGCTAGAAGGTATTTTTGACTACGTAGCATTAGGACATATCCACAGGCCTCAAGTCCTAAAAAAAGACAACCCAACAGTTATTTATCCTGGGTCTCCTCTCTATATGAGATTTTCAGAGATTAATAAAAAAAAGATCGATGATTCAAAGCAAATAGTACTCATAGATACTGAAGATTCAGAAAAATATAAAATTATACAGATACCTCCTTTTCGAAAGCTGCTTTCAATTGAGGGAAGTTTTGACAAAGATCTAGATCAAGACCTTGAGGACTCTAATTTTATTCGTAACCTAGATCAACAACTACAATTATTAGACAGTGACAATTCCAGTGACTATAAACTCGAATGCTGGATGGAATGTCAGATTTGGCTAAATCGACCAGAAGAGGACATTCAAAGTAAAACAGAAAAGTACATACATAAAAAATGGCCGGAGCTATTAAATAAGATTGAAATCATACAATTCAATACCTTTATAAAAGGCCAAGAAAAAGATGGAAAAACAAAAGCAGAAATTGAAGCGAAAGACTTTAACAAATTAAAAACAGAGGAATTATTTAAAGTTTTTTATAAATCACAATTCCCCTCTCAAGAAGAAATTCCAAAAGATATCGGGCACGCCTTTTTAGACTTACTCCAAAAAGTAAGACACCAAGAGAGGCAAGATTGAAACTACTTCAACTAAAAATAAAGGGTATAACTTCATTTAAAGACGAGGTCGAAATCAATTTTGAGTCTTACCTTAGAGGTAACAATCTCTTTGCAATTACCGGCGCCACGGGGAGTGGAAAATCTTCAATCTTAACCTCAATTTTTCTTGCCCTGTATGGAAAAAGTCCTAAAGGAGTTTCACCATCAGAAGTTGTAAACACGAACTCACAAGAGGCAGATATTGAGCTAAAATTCATGCTCAAAAAAGAAAAGTATAAAGCAACTTGGGCATGCAAAACTCACGGGCAAAGTGGAGAACTTAAACGGCCAAAAGTTCTCAAGCAACTCTTTATAAAAAATAAAACCAATCAAACTTATCAAGAAATCGAAAAATCGGCCGAGGACATCCTAGGCTTAACAATGGAGCAGTTTGAAAAAACAATTATTATAAATCAAGGTAAATTTTCAGACTTCATTACATCTAAATCTTCTGATAGAAGAAAGCTCTTGGAAACATTATTTCAGTTTCAAGAAATAAGCCTTCTATCACCTTTTCTCAAAAGAGAAATTAAAGAAACAGAGAGAGAGATAGAGTCATATGACATAAAAATTGAAAGCTCTACTCTGTATGACAAAGAACAAATTCAAGAGATGGAGCAAAGTTTAAAACATAAAAAAAACATATCAAATTTACTAACAAGCATTCTTGAGGCCTATAAATCTCCTGCAAAGGATCTAACTGAAATCACAAAAACGGCAAAAGAAATTCAAGCAGACAAAAAATATATTTCTGAAATATCTCCAAAAATAGAACAAGTCTTTGAAGAGTACAAAAATCTTGATAAGCAAAAAAAAGAGAAAATTATTTACTCGGATAAACTAATAATACAAGAA
>SKIL01000065.1 GCA_007116425.1 Bacteriovoracaceae bacterium
CTCTTTTTATACTATTTTTAAAACCCATAGTCTTTCCTCTTAACTAATTAATCTTTCTACTTTAATTCTATCAATTTATATCTCATTTGAAAGCAATTGGGCAAAATCGAATTAATTTTACACGGTGCGTTTATTTTGATGAAAATACTATTCAGCCTGTGCATAATGGTTCATAATGAAAGCTGTGGATAATTGTAAATTATTGAAATTACTTGCGTTTGGCTTTTCTGGTCTTATAATTCCAGTTGTTTACTCGTTTGATGGGATTATTAGTTATGAACGTTTTGCGCGATTAAATGACCCTCAAAACAAGAGCGATTCAGTCGATTGGTTTGGACTAGGGGTTGATTCTAAGCGTATCGGACATCGATATGAGTACGCTCTTGATGCTGATATTCGCTATTTTACTGATGGTGACAGTTTTAACTATTCTCTGGCCCAGCTTTATTATCAGCATAAAATGCGAAACTCTCGATTAAGTGTCGGAAGAAAGACTCTGGATTGGTCACATCATGAGAAGTTTTGGCAACTAGGTTTTATGAATCCGCAAAGAGGTTTTCGTTTGCTAGATGATAAGCAAGAAGGTCTTACCGGCTTTCATTATGATTTTCGCCCTGGAGAAATCGGCCCTCGCTTTTCTGTATTCTTCTCTTATTTTTACATTCCAACACTAAATCCTTCTTTAAGTATTAGTGATGGTGAAGTTAGCAGTAATAGTGAATGGAGGAAGATGCCTCCGACTCGAACTCTAATTTTAGGTCAAGAAGTTCCCATTTCTTATCGCCTTAATGATCCGAACATATCTGATATCGTTTTGCAAAAGTCGTTGGGGGCAAACCTTGAATACAGTTGGGGAAGTGGAAAGGTACAGGCCTACGCTCTTTATAAGCCTGAAAGTGGAATTCGTGTAAATGCTGATGCTGCTTACGACAGCGATGACGACGTTGTTGATGTTCTTGCAAACCCTACAGTTAATCACCACTTGATGACTGGAGCTTCGATTCATCAGCGTGCAGGGATGGCGACGATCTCAGTTGGGGCCGATTTTATTGATCCAAATGCTAGACTTGGAAGTGACTTTGATGCCCTAACTCCTGCTCAGTTAAGGGGAACAACTAAGAAGTTTGAGTCTGAGTTTTTTAGAATTGAGCCTAGTTATGAACATGAGGCGTTTGGGTATTTTCGTGCGAGCATAGACCGTTATTATTACCATGCATCCTTAAACTATATTCACTTGCTGACAAGTAACGAAAGAATTGGAGATGATTTTTTCTCAGATACTGTAAAATTTAAGAGTGCAATTGGTTTTGATATTGGATTTTGGCCAACCGAAAGAATTTATTTAAAGATTGATTGGAAATATGATCTTGATAGAAGGGATAATATTTTACAGTTTGAAGGAAATTACCGTTTGGCCGAAAATATGAGTGTTGGAGTTGGTGGAGAGTTGATTGCAGCACCAGATGATAGCTCTTATTGGTCTCCTTATCGCACAAACGATACAGTCTACGGCAGTTTTAATTTTCACTTCTGACATTTTGGACAATAATACGTTCCTCTTTGGGCCAGAACAATTTTTTTTGTCTGTGTTGTTTTGCACAGCTGACAATTCTTTTGATGAAAAACAACTAGGTTTTTAACACCTCCACCAGCATCACCGTAGGCATCTTGATACCCACCGGAGAAAGTCATCCCTCCTGTTGTAAGCGTGTCATTAAGAATACTTTTTGTAGCTGCCAATATTTTTTCAGCTTCTTTTTTTGAGATTTTTCCACATCGTCGAGTTGGACGTATTCCAGCTCTAGCACAAATTTCACAGGCAATATAATTACCACTTCCAGCGAAGTAGGCCTGATCTAAAAGAAAAGGTTTTAACTGGCGCTGCGGATACTTCTTCAGGGTTTGATAGATATATTCAGTTGTAAACTCATCTGAGGCTATATCAATACCTAGTCTTGTATAGCGGGCCTTCGCTACCTCTTTTGTGCAAAAGTACATCTTTCCAAAGCGTCTTGGGTCGACATAGGAAAAAGTTTTTCCAACTCCATGTAAAACGACATGGACATGGGGAATATCTTCTAGCGGTCCATTTGATATCCTCCAAGTACCGCTCATCCCAAGGTGACTCAGAAGATAAAAGTCAACACCGTGAGAGTCTAGAAATTTGAAGATGAGCATTTTTCCATGACGATCAATTTGGTTTAAGGTCATTCCGGTGGGATCAAAAAGCTGAGTACCTGGTTTAATAATTGAAGAGGAAACCTTTGAGTACGTAACCGCATCGACCACAAGAGGTAAGGCTTGATTGAGTTGATTTTTAATGGTTTCGCATTCGGGTAGTTCGGGCATCCTGTAACTGTATGATATTACTGATGTTTTGTGAAGGTGTTCTAGACTTGAATAAGTTCTGGCACTTATAACATAAGCCATTGTTTTTACTAGTGTTAATAGTGACTAAATTATCATGATGCCAGCTAAGGCCAGCTGTTTTTATTATTACATGAAATTTTATTAAAAATTTTGACCAAAATGTCGATGTAGCGTATAATAACGAGCAGGTGACGTCATGAAAACAAAAACAAATTTAGATAAAATGAAACGGTTCTTGGCCCCAGGAAAGGTCTATAGAAGGTCTGATTTTACAGACATGACTTCTAACGTGGATAGAAACCTAAAGGCCTTAGTTGATGAAGGAGCATTAAAAAAACTGCAAAATGGCCTCTATCTAGTTCCTAAGAAGACCCCATTTGGTGAGGCAATGCCTGATGAGGATGAACTACTTTCAAAGTTTTTAAATGATGATCACTTTGTCGTTTATGGGCCTAGTATGTTCAACTCTCTAGGCCTTGGTACCACTCAGCTTTATGATAAGAGGGTTGTCTTCAATCGTAAGCGTCATGGGGAAATGAAACTTGGTGATAGAAAGTATCACTTCTATCGTTGGAGAGAGGCCCCTAAATCATTATCGAAAGAATTTCTTCTGGTTGAAATGTTTAACAAACTTAATGAACTCGCCGAAGATCATGGTGAGGTTGTAAATAAACTTAAAACAAAACTGGGACAATTTAATTCAGCAAAGCTCTATAATGCTCTTAATAGATTTGGAACAAAGTCAGCGCAGAAGAAGTTAAGGCCATTACTGGAAGAAAACAAAAATGTATTTGCATAATCACCAGAACTTTAAGGATTTGATCGAATTAACTGCTAAAGAGCAGGGGATTAGTGATCCTTATCTTGTCGAGAAAGATTACTGGATTATGCATTGCCTTTACGGGCTATCCAATTTTGGACTTGATATGGAGCTTAAGGGGGGAACATCTCTTTCAAAAGCTTTTAATGTCATTCATCGCTTTTCAGAAGACATTGATATTAAAATTATTCCTGATGAAGAGAGGGTCGGTTTTAAAGTCTATGCAGGTAAGAACCATGATAGGCCAAAGCACCGAGACAGTAAGAAGAAGTATTTCGATTGGCTGGCGAAGGAATTAAAAGGCAAGATTGATGGCATCGATGATGTTGTTAGAGATGAATCCTTTGATGATGAAAAGTATCGAAATGGTGGAATTCGTCTAATCTATGAAACAAAGTTTACGTCTGTTGAAGGATTGAAAGAAGGAATCCTTTTAGAGGTAGGCTTTGATAAAACTACCCCAAATATGACTAAAGATATTTCTTCTTGGGTCTATGATAAAGGTGCTAGTGCTCTACAAGGTCAAGGCTTAAAAGATAATAGGGCCAAAGATGTTGTTTGTTATGATCCACGATATACCTTTGTAGAAAAACTTCAGGCCATCGTTACGAAATATGACCTTTATAAGAAAGGTGAAAATGATGGCAAGCTACCTGTAAATTTCTTAAGACATTACTACGATATTTATTGCCTTTTAGAGCTACAAGAAGTTCAAGACTTTATAGGAACTGATACATACGAAGAATATAAGAAAGAGAGATTTCGTAAATACGATACAGTGATTAAAAACTGCGAAGGTTTTTCTCTTTCCAACAAAGAAGAGCGAAAGATTTTTGAGGACAATTATCTAAAGTCGTCTTCACTTTACTATAAGGGGCAGATACCTTTTGAAGATATTTTGAGTCGTTTAGATTCCTACCTAGAGAAGTTTTAGCAAGGTTTTCAAAAAATAGATTATTGAATTTTGCCGATTGTTGTATTATTAACCATAGGTTTTCTATAGAAAGAGAAATCGTGCAAAGTTATGCCATATCATTAATTTTAACCTCACCATTAATTCCCGCCTTAATAAGTTGATCTTGAAGCGCATACTTGGCAAAAGTTTTAGGAGGCATCTCAAGGGCATTAGCAAAA
>SKIL01000375.1 GCA_007116425.1 Bacteriovoracaceae bacterium
AATTTATTCCTTTTAGTGATAGTGGAAATCTTAACTTTATTGATGGGAAGATTCATGGCAAGGAGCTGAGTTATAATAATTTGCTTGATCTAAACGCTGCAGTTTATGCGTTAAAAAATATTTATGAAATGACAGAAAAAACAACTGCAGACTTAAATGCTATTTCAATTATTAAGCATCAAAACCCCTGTGCGCTAACTGCAGCCCCTTCGGTCGCAGATAATTCACCAGGAGAATTGTTAGAATCTGCTTGGGAGTGTGACCCTGTTTCCAGTTTTGGTGGAATCGTGGCGTTTTCGTTTCCACCAACTCTTAAGGACGCAACCTTTTTGTCTGAGAAATTTGTAGAGGTTGTTTGTGCCCCAAGTTTCTCCAAAGATGTTTTAGATGTTCTTAGTAAAAAGAAAAATATTAGACTTATTGAGTTCGACCTAAGTCTTTATCATAAATCATTTCAAACCAATCACCCTTACGATATGAAACTTATTTCAGGTGGAATGGTAATGCAAGAGATGGACACAGGAAGAGATCAAGAGCTTAACCTCGTTACTGATGGAGTTTGGGATATCGAGGAGCACTCTGAAAGATTTATGATTGATTTTGGAATCGCTTGTGCAAAATCATTAAAAAGTAATGCGATTGCGATTGTTAGAAAGAAGTCGTCATGCTTTCAGATGATTGGCGCTGGAATGGGTAATCCTAATAGATTAGTCAGTTTTCAGCAAGCTATTGACAAAGTTCGAGATAATGGAGTGTCTGACCTATCGAATTTACTTATGGTTTCTGATGCTTTTTTCCCTTTTCCAGATATTGTTGAAATGGCCAATGAGATTAAGCTCTCAAAAATTGTACAACCTGGTGGTAGTATCAATGACAATGATATTATTAAAGTTTGCAACGGCCATAAAATAAATATGATTTTTACAAACAGACGGCATTTCGCACACTAAGTAATAACGGAGAATATATGAGCAAGGCATACAGTGATTCTGGAGTCGATATACATCAGGGTGAAAAGTTTGTAGAGAAAATTAGCTCTATTCTTAATCGCTATAAAGTTAACGATGAGCGAGTTATTTCAGGTGTCGGCGGTTTTGCATCACTTTACGAGATGGGGGACAGGCTTCTTGCGGCAGCAACTGATGGTGTTGGAACTAAATTAAAAATTGCTCACCACTTAGATAGTTACACTGGGTTAGGTCAGGATTTACTGGCGATGTGTGCAAATGATATTGTATGTACGGGAGCAAAGCCTCTTTTCTTTCTAGACTATCTTGCATGTGGTAAATTAAATCCTCATCGTGATGCTCAAATTATTGAAGGCCTGGCCAAGTCTTGTTTTGATATTTCGTGTGTTCTAATTGGTGGTGAAACTGCTGAAATGCCAGGTTGTTATCCTGAAGATGGATTTGACCTCGCCGGATTTTGCGTTGGTGAAGTCTCAAAGGATCGCATTATAGACGGTCAAAATATAAAACAAGGAGATTCACTTATTGGCCTTTCTTCAAACGGTATTCATTCAAATGGTCTTTCATTCTTCAGAAAGTGGGTGGACTACAACCGGACAGAAATTTTGGAAGAGGCCTTAAGACCTACATTTTTGTATTCCAAAATTATTAATGATGTTCTGGATGAAATTAGTTACTCTGATGCCGCTTGTATTAAGGGAATTGCTCATATTACAGGTGGAGGCCTTAGAAATATTTCTCGCGTCATTCCAAGTGAGGACCTTCAAGTTCAAATAACCAACTTAATTGATCCAGACCAAGTTTCCTCTGTATTTAGTTACCTCCGTGATTCATCAGGCGTTGATTATAAACAGCTTTATGAGATTTTAAATATGGGTGTTGGTATGGTTTTAATTACTTCAAGGCCCGATGATTTATTTAATCTGCTTCAGACTAAGATTCAGGAGCTTGGACTTTCAATGTCTCCATTTCTTATGGGAGAAGTGACTAAGAAACAAATTGAAAGTGATCCAGATATTTGTGTGAATACCAATGATTTAAATTTTGAGTACTAAGTGGCTGAACTGATTAGTTGATATATTTCAAATCGACATCTAATGGGCTCATGGAAGTTGTTTGTTCTTTTACATTTAATGCGATCTAATTGAGTATTGTTCGACTTAGTGTATTTATTAAAGAGCTTTCCTATAATTCTCTTCTCGATAGTTTTAAAGTTGTATTGGGTATTATCACAGATTGAGTCTCTCTTAACTTCGAATTTATTACCATCCATAATAAATTCGGAAAGATTAAAAGCAATGATCTGTTCAAAGCTCTCTTCCTGACTTTGAACTAAAAATGAGATTCTACCATTTAGTAAATAGACATCTTGTTTAAGAGGAATATCTTTCCATACGATTTCATTTTTTATCCTGTTAGAAAAAATGCTTAGTGTTGCGCTGCTAGTTGTATACAGTCCCCATACATTTTCATTAAAGTCTAGTTCTAGCTCTAGTATATATTGCAGCTTTTTTTCTTCTGAAATATGACTCAATAGTGGCAGCGCTACTAAAGATGAAGACGCATTAAGTGTTTTCAAAAAAATACTTAAAAAACTAATAATGAATAATAGTGGAAAGAGTATAAACTTCTTCATTACTATTAGAATAGCAATCTCTATGCCACTCGAGAGGAGTGTAACTATCTATTTTCTTGTTGTTTCTGTATTAATCGACGACATATGTGCTTAATCTTAAGACAAGTCTGAAAAATTGACGGCCTTATATTGGTGATTTTGCCATCTGGCGATATCAATTTTATAGAGCCGTCCAGGTCTTTGTGTGACTCCTCCGGCCAAAATACTTATCATTCTAGACTGCGAGAGGTCTGAAATAAATCTCCAGCTCGGGCAAAATGAACTCTTGCCATATTTGGTGTTATAAAGGTTACCTTGTGACACAGTCGAAGCATCGCCTTCAATTTCAATGGGGCCGATATTATACCATTTCTTAAATGGCCATTGGTCTCCAAGTAAAATATGCTTCATTGTAAGTTGATTTTCTTCTCCCCAATTCGTAAGTGGGGCACTCTCTAAACTTTCGATAGTTTCCTTAATCGCTATTTTAAAAAAATCTACTTGTGTATTTTTAGAAAACCACAGTTCTTTTTCTTCTTCGGTCATGTCTTCTTGGGCCAAAGCAATTCGATCAAAAAGACCATAGTAGTCTGCGAAAAGTGAGGTGTTATATAGAAAATGAGTAAATAGTTCTTTACCAAATACGGGGGAAAATATTTTAAATATTAAGTTTTGATGAAATCGCTTAAAAAAGGTCGGTGCCTTTGTGTTTTTTGAAAATCTGAAATCCCATTGTGCCATACTTGTAAGATGAGAATCCTTTAGAAATATATGTCCCATTTTCTTAGAATATTTTTTTGCCTGGAGTGATAATATATCGGTTTGGATTTTTATAAAATCATCTTCTGTTGCTGATGATAACGAACTTAAAAGCATTTTAATTCGATCGTACCGATAATCTGCCATAGAAAGATTAACAGCAACCGTTTCTTTTGAGTTTAATTTTTGATTAGCAGTTGCGATAAATCCTGATTCTGGATTTTCTGTTCTTAAAAGTTTTTCTGGGGGAATAAAACCATTCCAATTACATTTGTATAAATAGGGGAGATGTGGAATTAGTCCGGAGGAATGTCTCTTTGGTAAGCTGCCAGATTGTTGGTAAACAATATTATCCCTTCGATCCGCAAACAGCCAGTTGCAAGAAAGTTCACATTCGGCAGCAATAGTCGCGGCCTCTTTTGCGTTGCTATGGTAATGTAGTTCTCTTATGGCCTTTAAAGAACCCATAGTGCCAGACTTATGGTGTGCCCAAGAACGAGACAAATAGAGTCCGTCATTTAAAAACTCTTTTTCATTATTGAGATTCTCGTCATTGTATTCAATTACTCCTCTTGTACTTTCAAAAACTTTTAAATTGAAGTCAGGATTTTTCTTTCTAAGAATAACCTCTTCTCTTATTTGAATAGGCGTTTTTGTATTTGAGTGCTCTAGTACTTCACCATTTGCGACCTTTTCAATAAAAAAGTCGACAAGGTCCATAAAGCCATAGGTGAAGCTAAAAAGAAGATCCTTATTTCTTCCCATTATGATGCCTGGTATTCCAGGTATAGTAATTCCAAAGAAGTGATTCCTCTCAGTCTTCGCATTTACTTCATACCAAACACATGGAAGTCGATTAACTTCTAGGTGAGGGTCTGAGGCCATCATAGGCATATCAGAGTGAGAAATCTTTGATGAAATCACCCAGTTGTTTGAATTTTTCAAACTAGGGATGATTCCTAGGCTTTTGATTTTTTC
>SKIL01000315.1 GCA_007116425.1 Bacteriovoracaceae bacterium
AGATGAAAAATCAATTCAAAGTGATGATGAAGGAAGAAATATTAATATTGCAGAATTTTTCTTCAAAAAAATGACAGGTGGAAGCTCTATTCAGGGGAATATCACTGAGGTTGATTTAGAAAAAGGCCAATTAAACTTATCTGTTACAATGAATGAAGTGACTCGCGATGTTCCTTTAAGATTTTCTTATCAGTCTAATTTAGGAAAATTTGAAGCCGAAGGTTATATTGATATTTTTGACTTTAATTTGCACTCGCAACTTGAGTCTATTACTCGGGTTTGTGCCGTTCACGAAGGTAAAACCTGGAATGATGTAAAGATTATCCTCAAAGCAAATATTTACCAGTGCTAAAAATAAGGCCCTCATTTGCGTGAGGGCCTATTCATTCTTACTTTGCTAATTCAAATGTGACCCAAAAAAACCCTCTAAAGTCTCCTGGTGAAAAGCCTGTCGCTTCATCTTCTGGATACTTCTGTGAGATAAGCTGGTGAAGATCGCCATCAATCTCATCACCGTGACACGTCATACACATTGGCCCAAGAGCAATGGGCTCCAAATAACCAACTTTGTCTGAAGCCGCCACCGCAATCACAGTATCGCTTTGAGGATCAAAGGCACCACTTTCAAGCTCAGAAAAAGTCGCAATATAGTCTTTCATCCAGTCAACGGGACGATTATCTGGATTGCGAACTTTATGTGATGTTCTTCCTAGCTCTACCTGAAATAATTGATCTCCAATTTCAACCACTGGATTCTCACCTCGTGCTCTATCAGCAATACCAGGAGCTTCGAGCTGACAGGCCGAAACAGCACGCTCAGCACTATGCTCAAGCTCTTTCATAAGAGTCCCCATCAAATTTTGCTTTAAAGGACCTAAAATCCGCTGAGCTGTTTTAGCAAAATCCTCTTCGTTAGACTTAACAAACGCTTCAAGATCATACTCCTTAGATGATTCCTGAATCTGCGGCTGGCAAGCACTCAAAACAAGACTCGCTAGTAATAAAAGGCCAAGAGTTTTGATATTAGATAATATAGTTTTCAAACGAGACTCCTTCTTCAAAAAATTAAGACTAGGTAAATATATCTTAGACAATGGGCATAAAATATGTCTCAGCACATACTAACTTAAAGAAATTTCTTAACTAATCACAATACAACCAGTATAATTCGAACAGTTTCAAATTAAACCTAAAATTATCTTCACTCGATTTTTCCTTATTTGTCATGACACAAGTGAGACAGGTCGGGTGTGGATCATTGAGAAGGAGCACGCCACTCATGAGTTCAAGACTGACACGAATTGTGGGTTCTTCAATTGTCAAAAAGCAGGCCATGGCCATTACTGGTCTCTTGCTTTGCGGCTTTTTAGTCACCCATCTTGCTGGAAACTTTTTAATTATTTACAGTGCTGATGCTTTTAATCAGTATGCCTATGCTCTGACAAGTAATCCGCTTATTTATGTGGCAGAAGCTGGTCTAGCCGCATTATTTCTTGGCCATATTGGCATGGCCATCAAGCTCACACTTGAGAACCATAAGGCGCGACCACAAAAATACTATATGAAAAAACCGACTGGCAGAGGTTCAACATTTGCTTCATCGACGATGCCATACACGGGAATGATCACTCTTATCTTCTTAGTCATCCACTTAATCAATTTTAAGTTTGGACCACTTTATATGACCACAGTTGATGGTGTGGAGATGCGCGACCTCTACCGAACAGTTGTCGAGTACTTCGCCTCACCTCTCAATGTTCTTTGGTATATTATCGCAATGGTCGCGCTAGGAATTCACCTCTCTCACGGAGTTTGGTCGGCTTTTCAATCGCTTGGTTTTAACCATCCAAGTTATACTCCGACACTTAGAATGGCCTCAAAAGCGTTTGCCGTTTTGATCGTTGTTGGCTACTCATCTCTGCCTATTTACTGCTATCTCATTCAAGGAGGTCACTAATATGACCATTAAAAAATTAGACGGGAAAGTTCCTGCCGGTAATGTCTCTGAAGTGTGGGATAATCATCGGTTTAATATGAAACTCATTAACCCTGCCAATAAACGTAAGTTTAATGTGATAGTGGTAGGTACAGGCCTTGCCGGAGCTTCTGCGGCAGCTTCACTTGCCGAGCTCGGCTACAACGTTCAAAGTTTTTGCATTCAAGATTCACCAAGGCGCGCCCACTCAATTGCGGCCCAAGGGGGAATCAATGCGGCCAAGAATTATCCCAACGATGGAGATTCAATCTGGCGACTATTTTACGATACTGTAAAAGGTGGGGATTACCGGGCCAGAGAGGCCAATGTCTATCGCCTGGCCCAAGTTTCGAATAATATTATCGACCAATGTGTGGCCCAGGGTGTGCCATTTGCTCGCGAGTACGGCGGAACTCTTTCTAATCGTTCTTTTGGTGGGGCCCAAGTTTCTCGAACTTTCTATGCTCGAGGACAAACGGGACAACAGCTTTTACTCGGCGCCTATTCGGCCATGATGAAAGAAGTTGGGAAAGGAAAAATAAAGCTCTACACGCGAAGAGAAATGGTAGAGCTTGTAATGGTTGACGGTAAGGCCAGAGGAATTATCACTCGCAATATTGTCACCGGTGAGCTCGAGCGCTTTGCTGCCGATGCTGTACTTCTATGCACGGGTGGTTACGGTAATGCTTATTACCTCTCTACAAACGCGATGGCCTCAAACTGCTCAGCTGCTTGGAGAGCGCATAAAAAAGGCGCTTACTTTGCTAACCCCTGCTACACTCAGATTCACCCGACATGTATCCCAATGCATGGTGAAAACCAAAGTAAACTGACTCTGATGTCTGAATCACTTCGTAACGATGGAAGAGTTTGGGTCCCAAAAAAGCCAGGCGATAAAAGAGCTCCAAATGATATTCCAGAAGACGAAAGAGATTATTATCTCGAGCGCAAATACCCTTCATTTGGAAATCTCGTTCCAAGAGATGTGGCCAGTCGAAACGCCAAAGAACAGGTTGACCTTGGAAAAGGTGTTGGGGCCACAGGTGTTGCGGTTTATCTCGACTTCCTTGATGCTATCAAAAGAGATGGCGAGGATGTAATTCGTCAAAAATATGGAAACCTCTTTGATATGTACCAAAGAATCACAGACGATAACCCTTACGAAGTTCCCATGCGAATTTATCCGGCCGTTCACTACACGATGGGTGGACTTTGGGTTGATTACAATCTTATGAGTAATGTGCCAGGACTTTTTGTACTTGGAGAAGCAAACTTTTCAGATCATGGGGCCAACCGACTTGGAGCATCTGCTCTTATGCAAGGTCTAGCTGATGGTTATTTTGTGATTCCTTATACTCTTGGAAATTATTTTGCCAACGAAAAGCCTAATGAGCAAAAAGTCGGCACAGACCACGAAGCCTTTGATAAGGCCTATAATGAGGCCAAAGACAAGTACCAACAACTTCTTTCAATCAATGGAACACAACCAGTTGATTACTACCATAAAGAGCTTGGTAAAATTATGTGGGAATACGTTGGAATGTCTCGAAATGAGGAAGGGCTGAAAAAGGCCATTTCTCAGATTAAGGATCTTCGCAAGCAGTTCTGGAAAGATGTCAAAGTTCCGGGTGAAAATACCAACGTCAATGTTGAGCTTGAGAAGGCCGGACGAGTGGCAGACTTTTTAGAAATTGGTGAATTGATGGCCAGAGATGCTCTTGAAAGAAAAGAGTCTTGTGGTGGTCACTTCAGGGAAGAAAGTCAAACAGAAGAGAATGAGGCCAAGCGCGATGATGAAAACTTTTGTCATGTGGCCGCTTGGGAGTTTACCGGAGTCGATAACGAGCCGATCCGTCATGTGGAAGAGCTTAAGTTTGAAAATGTAAAATTGACTCAACGGTCTTACAAATAATTTAGAGGGAGTCTCGAAATGGGTAATAATACAGTTTCCATGAATCTCAACCTTAAAATCTGGAGACAGAAGTCAGCGACTGATAAAGGTGAAATGGTTGATTATAAATTAACCGATGTCTCTCCAGATATGTCGTTTCTCGAAATGCTCGACATGCTTAACGACCGCCTCATCAGAGAGGGAAAAGATCCAGTTGCTTTCGATCACGACTGCCGTGAAGGTATTTGCGGGATGTGCTCTTTAATGATTAATGGTCAGGCCCACGGACCAGAAAGAGAAACAACCACCTGCCAACTTCATATGAGAAGCTTTAAAAATGGTGATACCATCGTCATTGAGCCTTGGCGCGCGAAGGCCTTTCCGATCCACAAAGACCTAATGGTTGATAGAAGTGCATTTGATGAGATCATCGCGGCCGGAGGATACGTGTCTGTGAATACAGGGCATGCTCCGGATGCCAATGCGATTCCTATTCCAAAAGAAAATGCTGACCTTGCAATGGACGCAGCAGCTTGTATCGGCTGTGCGGCCTGTGTGGCCTCATGTAAAAATGCTTCCGCAATGCTTTTTGTTTCGGCAAAGATCAGTCAATTAGCTCTTCTGCCTCAAGGTGAGGCCGAGTCAAAGCAAAGAGCTGAAGCGATGGTTGCAAAAATGGATGAGCTTGGATTTGGAAATTGTACCAATGAAGCAGAATGTGAAGCTTCATGTCCAAAGGGAATTGATATTTCCAATATCGCCAGAATGAATCGTGAGTTTATTAAAGGTGGTCTCACTAACCGCTAAAGAAAAAGTTTATGATGAATAATCAAGCGAGAGAGTATTTATATTTTTATAATCAAACCTCTCTCGCTTTTTTAACCAAAGTCAAAAAATTCGCTCGCACCATCCTGAAAGAAGAGATGGGGATCGAATTCAAAAAAACACGTTTTTACTTTAGAGGTCATACCTACCCACTCAGTTTTGTTGTCTTTGAAGACATTAAACAGCTTGGCTTTTACGATCCGTCCTATTACCGAATAGGCCTCAATAAAGCTCTGATGTATAAGGCCACAGATCAGCAAATTAAAGACATTCTTCGCCATGAGCTTGCCCATATGTACACCGCCATTATTCATGGAAGTAGTGTCTCGGCCCATGGACAAGAGTTTCGAGAAATTTGCCAAAAGTTTGGATGGAGTGAAAATGTTTCGGCAGCAACATTACAACTAAATACAAACCTAGACTTCGGCCTAAAAGATGACGGCAGCAACAGTGATGAAAGTTCAAAAATCATAGCAAAAGTTCAAAAGATATTAAGACTTGCAGCAAGCTCTAATGAGCACGAATCACAAGTCGCCACAGCAAAGGCAAATCAACTGCTCCTAGAACACAATTTAAAAGGTCTAAGAGATCATACCCACTCAGAAGATGATGACTTTGAAACTTATCTTAAAACTGTCGCCTGGGCACCGAGGTTTAACACTAAACTGCAAACGATCTATGAGATTTTGGGGCACTTTTATGTTCGCCCAATTATTAATAAGAGTAAGCAAGGTGCTTACCTAGAAGTTATTGGAGAGCGTACAAATGTCCTTTTGGCCGAATATATTGCGGCCTTCCTCGACCGCGAGCTAGATCGTTTATGGCAATTAACAAAACTTCAAAACCCCAAATTAAAAGGTCAAAAAGCAAAAAATTCTTTTCTGAGAGGAGTTGCCAAAGGGCATGAAACAAAAATTCGGCAACAAAAATCCCATTTACATACTCAACAGTCCAAAGAAAACCAGATGGCGTTAAATCGCATTGAAAGGGCCTTGGAGCTTCATGTAAATAGAGTTTACAAAGGACTTTCTTATACGACTTCTCAATACTCTGATGATAAATTAGCACGTTCTTTAGGTGAGAAAAAGGGTGAGCAATTGTCGATCAACCCTGCCTTAAAGAACCAAAGTAAAATGAAAAAGCTCTTAGGTATGAGCTTTGGCGGATAACTATTAACTTGGAAGAAAAAGAGATGAGTTCAACACCCATTGATGCTGACACATTAAAAAATATCTATAAAAAAATCGGTCGCTTTGATCATTTCATGGGACTTGACTTTGAAATACACTCTCCAGGCGATATTACCTATTCAATGGAAATTACTGAAGATCATTTGAGCTCTCCCGATGCTGCTCACGGTGGTTCTATCGCCGCGATGATGGATGCCACGCTTGGAATGAGTGCCCTATCCTATGCTGTCACCAAGGGTAAGTTATGTGCCACTGTCGAATTTAAAATAAATTATACAGGCCCTGCGAAACCTCAGGATATTTTAACCGGCCATGGAAAGCTCGACTTTATTGGTAACCGATTAGTTGTAAGTAGTGCTGAAATTCGCAATAAAAATACAGGTGAACTCGTGGCCAAAGGACTTGGAACTTTTAACCTCTACCCAATGGATAAGAAAAGTTTTTTTCACCAAAAATAAAAAGGTTTAGATAAATGCAAAACACTCACTCACGCCCAGTACTTACTTATGGCCAATTTTCATTAATCACTGGGAGTTTTCTTCTCGCACTGGCCGTTATCTCAGGTGCCTTTGGAGCTCACGGGCTTGAGGGAAAACTTGATGCACGCTTAATTGAAACTTATCAAACAGGTGTAACCTATCATTTTTATCACGCGTTCGGACTTTTATTTGTTGGAGTTTTAGAGCACCTCTTTCAAAAGTCTTTCAAATTCACACGCATTTTTTTCTTATTAGGTATTATTCTCTTCAGTGGCAACTGCTACCTTTACGCCTTATCTGGAATAAGAAACTTTGCCCTTATCGTACCTCTAGGCGGAGTGACCTATATTCTTGGCTGGCTTTCATTAGGTTTCAACTTGTTAGGTATGCGACCTAAATCGAGCTAAGTCTTGGTTTAAACAAGCTTTGCAATAAAAAACCACAGCATAAATACTTAATTTTTCGATGAATTCTCTTGTCCTAAATTAAACTTAAGAAAGGTGCCATTAGGCCAAGTTATACTTTTAAAGTTTAAATGAGATTTATCCGACAAGTTCAGTATGAAAAAGCGCTTTTCAATATTTTTTATCATCACTTGTATTTTAGGATCTTTGATTCAGATCTCTTACGCAAGCGATTGGCAGGCAAAAAAATCTCAGTGGATTACCGTTGAAAATTACGAGGTCCATTTTGAAATGCCTGCAAATTGGGAGTTCTTTAACGACTTTATTAGTATTCCCCTTTTAGTCAAAAGCCCAAAACGAGATCAAGGTAGAGTGGTCATTAGTGTGACCCCTTTTAATATCGACAATATTGAATTTGATCACGATGAAATTGAACGCAACCAAAAGCTGTATCGAAAAGGAAGGGAGAAATGGCTCTCTGAAGTTCACGGTGAATCTATTGATTACTTCCCCTACCAAGTTGAAAAATGGGAAAAAGCAAAAGAAGTTCAAAGAATTGGTTTTAGTTTTTTACTTAATAATATCGCCTACAGCGAACACTCTTATTATGTAAATTGTCGCGATCATATTTTTCATCTTAAGGCACTCTATCGACATGATGATTACTTAAAAGATCAACACGAAATACAAAATATCATTAAGACATTTGACTGTAGGCCACCTGAGACCTCACCAGGAAGTTAAGAGTATTTAAAGAGTGAAAATATTTACGATTAAAACATATTCAAAATTTTTTATCGTCTCAATGATAGCGCTTTTTGGTCTCACTACTTTGAAAGCCGAAACTCAATATCTTTCCGAGTCTGAAGAAGCAGAGATTATTGCACAGTTTGAACTGGCATCAAAAGGTCTTTGTACCAACGATAATGGAGGATGGAGTAATGAGGTAAAAACGCTTCGCTTTCCTGATCCACATAGTGGTGAAGATATTGAGTCAAATATAGACTGTGCTGTCATTTTTCAAAATGAGTTTATACGACAGCAGGCAGACAATGAACTCTCCAACCGTGATATTTTTCAAAGCATGACTCAATGCTGGAATCAGCAACAACGAGCTGAAATGGGAAGAGTTTTAGCAAACTTTGATCTTATTGAAAGCGTCGCAGATTTATATGATGGCCATATGTGCGATAGTGAAAATAACTCAACAACTGATTGTATTGGCGAAGTGACATGTCAACTCAGTAATTTTGTTGTAGATAGTGCTATCAAAGCAGTTCCATTCATGTCTCCAGATAGTGATAGTAATTATTTTAATTGCAATAGTGAACGTGGAGAGATGGGATGCTTAACAACATTATTTCGTGGTATCTGGGAAAACATCAAGGCCAATGTTACAGGAATACGAGAAATAGCAAGAATGGCATGGGAAGGACTCAAGGCCGCAGGTAGAAGTGTGAGTTCACTTTGGAGTGAAACTGAAGAGCTCGAAAGTGCAACTTCAACCCAGCTTCTCTTAGCAGAACACCAAGACGACAGTTTTTTTGCTAAAGCTCGTAGAGACGGGTGGTTTAAAACGCTCAGTAATTCTATGAATGATTTCTTTAATGAGATTCAGCACTTCTTAGGAGGAGCAATTGGAAGCCAATTCTCTTGTCCTGAGCAATTGGCCCACCCATTTGAAAATATCGAATGTGAAGAGCCATACTTGGGCTGGGACTGTGCGAGCTGTGCTCAAAGAGTGAATATGATCTGCGGTGTAACCGGATTTCTAGGGGGAGAGGCCGTTTCTGCATTTCTTACCGGTGGAGCTATTGGAACGATTATCAGAGGTTCAGCTCTGGCAGGCAGGGCCGCAAGATCGACTTCGGTAGCAGCAAGAATGTCGAGAATGGGAAGTCAAGCCTATGCAATGCTCCCCAATGGAACTCGTTACTGGAGAACTGCAGATGGAAGCTTTCAGGTCTTAAAGGAAGGTGCCAGAAGCAGCATAATTATTTCAAAAAATACCATGCAACAAGCTTTTCAAAGAGTCGCCCAATCAACTCCTGGCGCCACCCTAAAAAGTGCAGGAAGCTTAACCTGGAGTGCGACACGAGCGACATACAATAATAGCCTCGGGCTCTATATCAGAGCACTCGATCGATCTTTCATGGCCGGATATGGAGTTAGCTCTCAAATCATCAATCACGTTTCACCTCAAGCTGTCAGACTTCAAAACCTGCAACAAGGCATCCTAACCTCTTCCCCCTCGCCACAGGCCCAGGCCTTGGCCGATGATATTCTCGCCCACCAGCAATTATTGTCTGAAACTCAGGGGATCATTCGCTCGATTAAGGCCGAAAGGGTTACTGATGCAGCAGGAAGACAAGCTCAAAGAGAGAGACTCCTCAATCAAAAAAATGAATTGAGAATTCTTGCCAGTGATGGAGATGAGCTTATCATGCGCGCCAACCAGCTTGAAAGTGAAGGACTTCTCTCCTCATCTGCAATTAGCTATAGAGCAATTGAAGGAGATGTGACAAATACACTCCCGACAGGCCTTGCACCCGCTCAAACTCGCGCCGTTGGCGCACAACATGATCCCGTAGCACTTATATATACCGATGCTAACGGACAGACTTTACAAATTTTTGGCACTGTCGGCCCACAAAGAGGAAACTCAGATATTGTAAGAGTTCATAATGGCCATTATCCTCAAGGCCTAGATATTCCACTCGATAGAATTCAAAATGCTCGCAACTTTAATAGTGCAACTCAACACCGAGTTATTTCTCAACTTGAAAATGGTGACCAAATTAGGTTTATCGATACCCAAGGAAGAGAGATCACAGGGACTTATGTTAGTCGCGGTGAAAAAAGTTTTCGTGTTGAGGTTGCGGGAGAACAGCGCTCGATTCGCATGAGGGATATTGATCCCTACTCAGTAACCAGAGCTGAGCAAACCAGTAGCGCAATGAATCCTGAACTAGCACGCAGACTTTGGCTTGGAGAATCCGAAAGTATTACACCGTCAACACAAATCAGTTTTACTGTAGGTGATAGTAGAACTCCTATAACCGGCCGTTATCATGGTTATGAAAACGGAAGCGTAGTTTTACGTTCAGCAAACGGTAATCTAGAAAAAATTGAGCTCGCTGCCATAAGAAGTACATATATTGTTCCTGAATCAGTAGCAGTTACCAATGCAATTACGAGACAAACGGCGACTGAAGAAGATAGTGAATTAGAAGAAAGTCATGATATTGATGACCCGCTCTATCTAAAACTAAAAAGTCAACTTGAAGTCATCAAAGAAATCTATGAAGAGATAAAAGACGACTTCGACGATGATAAATTAAGAGACATGGGTGCCGATATTCGATTTTATACTCGTAAAGCTGAAAACTATATCGAACAATTTGAAAGACTTTTTGGCGTTCCAGAACATGAAGACAATCTTCTCAAACTCAGAGATCGTATCCGCGACCTTATAACCTATGATGGAGAAAAAATTGTAAAAGATCACGCTGAAGATGATGAGTTTATTCACCCAGAATTTGGACGAGCAGAAGACATTATAAGAGTTAAATTTAAAGATGGTGAAGAAGATGGGGAGACTCTCTTCTCTTTCAGGGTTGGTGATATTATAGAAACCACTGATGAATTCCTAACGATCAGATCAAATGGAGAAGAAGTTGAAATTCCTCGCGAAAAAATTAATCAAGATAGAACTCGCAACCTTTACAATGCAGATCAAAATGTCGAAATCAGTCTTTTTGCAGAGTCAGACTCCCCTCAAACAGTTCGCCTTTATCTTTCAAATGGGGAGAACAATGAAAATGATACTTTTGTTGAAGCAAGATATATCTCACATAGCAGAGACCACTTAAGACTTATCATTCCACAAGACCACCCTGAAAGAGCGAGACTCATTGAAGAGGGCTACCTCCAAGAAGACGAGAGCGCCCCGAACTCTCCGACATCTATTAGTATGCGTGAGATCAATCCTTTCTCAATCGTCGGAGAGGGAGTTTATCCGTTTTTTCCGGCCAAAGAAGATGAATCGGATGATAAAACTACTTACGATAAGAATTTCTTAGATTCTCTCATTCAACTTGAAGATGATGAGAAACTAGTCATTTATCTCAATGACCTCACTCGCTATGAAGGAAAAATTCTAAAAGTTACAGATGACGGAAAAATTGAAATAGAAGCTATCGACATAGAGGGCGAGACCTTCACGAAACTTGTTGATATCGAATCAATTGCAGTGATTCAAGCTCCAGAGCGATTTAGGCCTGAGGATGAAGCCGATCCAGTACCAAATCAGGAACTAGAGGTAACTGATACTGGTACTAATGATGACGAAGACGATGATGGTAGTATTCCTGAGTTTAGAATTGACGATGATGAAAAAACCGATGAAGATAGCTCAGACGAAACTCCTTATCACCCTGGCTTTGATCATCGTTTTAGAGAAGGTACACCGCTTATTCCACCTCAGCCGCCGCAAATTCCGCGCAGACAAATGCGCTGGACAAGGTTGTGGTAGAAGTTGAATTCGATTAGATTTGTTTTTTATCGGGCCCGTGCATGACTTTATGCTGTTGAATGATTACGCGAAAAAATCCCTGGGCCTGCTCATTATTCCACTTTTGAATATTTAAAATTCGCTCAAGCGGAAAGCTTTCATTGAGATTAAAAGCTGGAGTTAAGCACCAATCACAAATTTTAAAAGACTCACTCTCTTCAATTGACAAGTTTTTAAAAACTGTTTTTTGGGCCGTAAGAACCGCTTGAAAATCGTGCTCACTTTCAATCACGGCCTTGATTTGAAACTTCCCGGGGTAGTGGGTCATCATTTGCTCAAGATTTTTAAGAGGCGTTCTCACGCCTGTCGAAGGCGTTTTAAAATCAAATGAGATAAAATCAATAAGATCAAAGATCTGATGATCGATTCGCATACCAGAGGCTTCAATATTAACAAAGTAGCGTCGTCTTTTGAGTTCTTTGACAAGATCCAAAATACTGTCTCGATGCTTTGGGTGCAGAGGATCTCCTCCAGTAATTGATACGCGCTTAACTCCAAAGGCCGCACGTTCAATGCGCTCCAATACACCTGTCGTCGACATTGATCGACCACCGCTCTCGAAGGCCCAAGTATCAATCGAATCGCAATTCAAACAACCTATGGCACACCCTTGATAGCGAACAAAAACTTGAGGCTTACCCAAGTGGACTCCCTCACCCTCATGGGCGAGATAGATTGAATTCATATAGTGGGAAACATCCGTTTTCATGAGCAGTTAGTAACACAGGTTGCCACGTCTAAACAAGTTTTTAGACGAGAATACAACCTTTTTTCAGACTATAAATCACGTGTTATAATGCCTAAATGACTGATAAAAAAGAGCAAATTGACCTCATTTATGCCCAAATCATCGAAAAACTCAAAGACGGGCACCGCCCACATATCGAAATAGATGGGGAGCTTTTTGAGCAGATCACTAAAAAGTGGCAAAAAGTTTTGGATGGGCAAAAAGGCCAGCAAGTTGGCCTAAGTGAGCTGAATAAAGTTTTTTTTATTCTTGATCATGCAAGGTCCCCACAAAGAGGTTTGACTCCATTATTTTGCCAAACTCTTGATGAAATAAGTGAAGGTCCAACAGAGTCTAATGAAACCCTTATATTCACCTTGGGAGCTGCAATAAAACATATTGTAGAGCTCTCACAGGTTTCAGGTAATCTCATTCATTATGAGTTTATTGAAGTACTCAAAAAGCGGCTACGTAATACAAAAAATCCTGAAATCTTAGAGTGGATTCTCAGACTTATAGAAAGTATGGGACGTCAGGGTATAAAGCTGCAAAAGGAAGTCAGGCAGGCCAAACCAAGTATTCTCAAGGCCCTCAACCCCCACTCACGCGCTGGTCGACAAATTATTGACTTGCTCGAAAGACAGTGGAGTAGCTATGTGCCCTAGCGACGAGAAAAAAAATGACCCTAGAAAAATGAAAACACAAGACTTTTACGAGAAGCTTATGCGCGTTGAAGGAGTAACAGGCGCTCGGCATTTTCAAGCGAGTCCCGAAGCTGAAATTCAGGTAAATATACGGCCAGATAAATCGATTAGTTTGGGAAAATTTCTTCCAGACCCTGTGGCCCCAGGGCATTACAAGGCCCACCCCCAAACGATCAGGGCCATGCGCAAAGACATCTTTGTCGGTGGAGCTGAAGTGTTCGAAGACTTAGAAGTCTCCTATCAATGCTGGTCTTGTCACAGCGAGTTAGATCTTCAATTTTGGATACATTGTCCCTTCTGCGAAGCAGAAATCAAGCTAAGCACCTGAAACCTCGAGTACCTGTCACGTTTTGTAAGAAATTAGGTATTGTCGACAGATTCTCTTTATCTGTATCTTCAGTGTGTAAAAATTACAAACATGAACGTACGACCGTTTAGTGGTGCGTAGGCATCGCTGGGCCTAATGGATAATTTAGACAAGGAGTCTGAACTCATGACCAGAGAAAACGAGTACCTTACGGATAAGCAAATTAACGAATTAAAAGAACATCTCATGGCCTCTAAAGAAGAGATTGTGAATAAACAAATCAATCAAGGTGACTACTGTTTAGATCGAAACGAACTCTCAGACCCCCTGGATGAAGCAAGTATCAACGTTCAAACTTCTCACCAACTGAGATTTAGAAACCGCGAACTTTTTTACCTCAAGAAAATCTCGAAAAGTTTGATGAAGCTTGACGACGGCACATACGGACTATGTGAAGACTGTGGTGTTGAGATTGGTTTCGAAAGACTTATGGCCAGACCCACGGCCGAGCTTTGTATTAGCTGCAAAGAAGAGTCTGAACTGACAGAGAAGAATAATGTTTTTCATAAGCGATCTAAGTCACTGGGGAAAACACTATCTGAAATTGGAAAAAGATAATTGACCTAAACGACCTCATTAGAGTTTAAATAATGGGGTCGCTCATATATTAATGAGCAAATAACTCAATAAAATCTCCAACCGGCCAAAATATTTGCTGCGCTTCTACAAAACGAAACTTTTTAAGTTCATTTAACTGCTCAATCAGGTTCTGCTCTTGGCCCCAGTACTCGTTTTTCAAATAGATTATACCCAGTCCAAACGACATAGTTTCGTAAGAATCAATTTTTTGAGACCACGTTGGCATCGCATAGAGCTGGCCCATAATTCTTTGCATTTCTTCTTCAGAACTCACTCCAACAGCAATCTCTCCAGGAGATTGACCATAGCAAAAACCTTCTTTTCTCTCACTGATGCCCCACTCAGCAAGCTTTGCACCCTTGTGATCAACTTCAAACCAAGCACAAACTCTTTGCTTGTCGTGGCCAGTTGACTCGACCTCTATATTCAAAACAAGATAAGCACCATGCCCAGAGCAATGTAGATGGAAGCTAGCATCGAACAAAGGTTCACGTCCAACTCTCAACTGAGAATCATTTTCTAATTGTTCAGACAACTGAAAAAGTCCACCCATAATCGTCTCTTCTTCAATGGAGAATGCTGAAGACTGATTAAAGGAGGCCACTTTTGCGGGATATCCCCTCTCAACCCAACAGGAACCCTCGGCGAGTGATTCAATTGGACCACTCATCTGTGCTCTCGCTTCAAAACTTGAAAGATTGATCATAAAGACTGAAGTAAGTACAATAGACAATGAGATCTTTTTCATTAACCTAGTTTTAATCCATGATTCCATGGTTTCCTCTTTGGTAGTAAGTATAGACTTATATTTCATATCGGAGTGAAGCACATGGATAATGAGCAAAAAGCGGAATTTTTTTCCCACAAGAAAAGGTAGACATATGGCCGACCATTCCACTTTAATAAAATCACTTTCTGAAAAAAGAAAAGAGAAAGAGAAAAAACTCATCGATAAAGTTGTACTTGACTTTTACACTCAAGCAACAAAGGACACAATGATCGGGCACCATTTTAGAAAAATTCAGGAGTTTGAGAGTTTAGATATCTCACCTCTAACTCCGCCGATCGAAGCATTTAAATCTCACTTACCTAGAATTCAAAACTTTTGGTACGTACAATTATTAGGTGAGAAAAATGACGATAAAGAATTTCAACTCTTAGATGTTCACAAAAAACTTGGGGTTTTGCCCGGTGAAGTTGGAAGGTGGTGCACACTTTTCAATGAAATTTTAGAGCAAACAAAAAAACTTAAAGAAATCCAATCTGATCCCCAAGCGCAAGAGCTTTTACTCAACTGGAATAAAAAAATAAACCACTTCCGAGATATATTCTTGAGTTCACCTAAACTATTCGGGCGTGGCCCTGCCAGGTGAGGCCCCTAATTCATTTGTCACAAAATCTATA